>CAKZMA010000362.1 GCA_937127375.1 uncultured Coleofasciculus sp.
ACCTCTGAGTAGATTATAGGTAAATCTAGGTATTTGGGCTACTGCTGCAAACCCCTGAAGGGCAGATTGTTGATGATTCTTCAAATCTCCCCATTGGAGACGATTTCAGGGTTATCCTGACGGACAGGTAGTGGAGACTATAAAATGATTTTGTCTGTAATGTCTTGATCAAGACTGAACCGTTAGTCCGACAAGACGATGGCAACACTGATCAAGTTCCAGCCGCCAACGTCGAAACCCAAAACCCATGGCAAATTACGCTTGCGTTGCAATTGGCATTAATCGCTATCAGTTTTTACCGCCTTTGAACTACGGACAGGCGGATGCTCAAGCCTTGTGGCAGTTTCTGGTGCAGCAGGGGAATGGGTCATCCCAGGATTATTTAGTTTTAACTGACCATTCACCTCTGATTGATCGCCAATCCACTTATCCCAATCAAGAGAATATTTGGCGCTGGCTGGACGCGACTCGCCAACCCTCCCCAACGAACGGCAAAACGCCCCCCTCGAAGTCTTGGCGGTGGTTCTTTTTCAGTGGTTATGGGGTTTGTTGGCAACAAGCTGATTACCTGATGCCTATTGATGGGAATCCTCAGGATATTCCCCGTACCGGGATACCGATGCGATCGCTTCTCAGTTCGCTTCAGCCTCAAGGGGATGAAAATCTGCTGGTTTTACTGGATATTAACCGATCGCCAGGACTGCAAGCCGGGGAATCGGTGGGTGCGGAAACCGTGGAATTAGCCCGTCAGATGGGAATTACGCTGATCATGTCCAGTCAGCTTGGGCAATTTTCCCACGAAGCCACCGCGTTGCGGAATGGTTTGTTTAGCGCCGCCTTACTGGAAGCCCTACGCTACTATCAAACCGATCTAACCCTGGCAAACTTGGAGCAGTATTTAGGCGATCGCTTACCGGAGTTAAGTCAACACCACTGGCGACCGATACAGACGCCTTTAATTATTATTCCTTCCGAAGCCACCCGACAACAACTCATTTTACCTACCTCTGGGTCTACTTCTGTCGAAGAGACAACGGCGACACCAATAGCCTCAACTTTAACATCGGGGGATCAGACCAATGGCAAGTCAGCCTATCAAGACGCCTCTACTGATAATGGAAATGGCGCAACCGCCCCTGTCTCCAAGTATGCCGTTGCCATACCGGACAAACAATCGACACACTCGTTAACACCTAGGGATAGGGATGTTGATGAACAGTCCAACTCAGCAACTTCCGACTCAGCAACCGCTTTGGTTAAAATACCTGATTTTGTGTCCGACAACGATAGTCAAAAGGATCAGACATGGAAACAATGGCTGCTGCAAGGGGGTGGACTGATACTGGTTTTGGTGCTAATGCTGCTCACTCTCAAGATTCTTAACCGCCAAACTGGGACAAGTCCCCAGATTATTCAGCCTGTCACCGAAACCCAACCCACAGCCGATGAGGAGACGGAGGGTTCAGTCAGCCCTGCACCTGAAGCCACTGGTTCACCGCTTCCCCCCTCACCCGTGGAGAATCAGCGTATTGCACCTGGGTTTGAGGATAAACCCCCGGAACAGCCCCTAGACTCACCCTCGCCCTCTGATCCGGAATCCATGGAAGCGAACCAACGGATTTTGGCACAAGCTAAGGGTAGAATCCAACCCAATCAAGCCTCCCTCTTCAGTCAAGCGATCGCCCAAGCCCAGAAAATTCAACCCGGTGAACCTCTGTACGAAGAAGCGCAACAGGATATCCAGCGTTGGAGTCAGGTGATTCTTGACTTAGCTGAAGGGCGGGCGAAACAAGGCAATTTTGCATCTGCGATCGCGGCGGCAAAATTAGTTCCATCTACCAATCCCTCGATTTATAATCGGGCGCAGTTGGCGATTAAAACCTGGCAGACTCAAGCGAAACAGCAGCAGCAAAACCAAGGGATTATTCAAGCGGCTAAACAGCAACTGCGACGGAATCAAGCTTCCTCTTATAATCGGGCAATTAATACTTTAAGTAAAATTCCCCCAGGTCAACCGGGTTATGCTCAAGCGCAACAGTTAATTGATCAATGGAGTCGCCAAATTTACCTCATCGCCAATTCTCGTGCATGGCGGGGTCAGTTGTCACTGGCGAGACAAACCGCCGCCTTAGTTCCGCCCGATACTCCCTCATACCCAGCCGCGCAGCAGGCGATCGCTCGATGGCAGAAGGATCAACGGTAAGGAGGTGGGAAACATGACAGTTAACGGTAGAGAGCGTCATTTGTCATCTGTCATTTGTCATTTGTCATTTGTGAGGGTTTGAGGACTATTTACCACTTAATAGTTGAGCTGTTTGTAAATTGTCCTTGGGTAAGAGTTAATTTCTCCTAAACGAAAGTGATATAATAGAGTATTATCACTATAAAAACCATATCAGAATCATGTTTAAAAAGTTTCTCGCCAGAGTAGGAATTGGTGCCGCCACCGTTGATACTCGCCTATCAGTAGCGTCTTTGGTTCCGGGTGAAATTCTCACGGGAGATGTTCATATTACAGGGGGCGATTCTGACCAAGAGATTGATGATATTTACCTCTACGTTGAGACGGAATACAAACGGGAATATGAGGATACAACAACGACAGAAACCTGCGAATTGGTCAAGTATTGTCTGAGTGAGCGCTTTGACTTACACCCCCAAGAAACCAAAGTTATCCCCTTTTCCTTCCCACTTCCTTATGAAACGCCCCTGACGCTGGGACATCAACCTGTTTATGTGCGGACTGGGTTGGATATTTCCATGGCAATTGATCCGAAAGACACTGATTATATAGAGGTGCGTCCCCATCCTTTAATGCAATTGGTGCTGGAAGCTTGTCAGAATCTAGGGTTTCAACTTCGTAAAGTCGATTGTGAGTATAATCCTTATTTAGGCGGAAATGTTCCCTTTGTTCAAGAGTTTGAATTTCGACCGATTGGTCAGTATCAGGGACAGTTGGATGAATTGGAAGTTGTGTTTTCACTCCAGTCAGATGATTTATTAGATGTTTTCTTAGAAATTGATAAACGGGCGCGGGGTTTTGGTGGTTTTCTACAAGAAGCCTTTGATCTAGATGAACGCTATGCCCGTGTGCAAATTTCATCGGATTATCTGACCAGTCCGCTAACGGATGTTGAGGCTATTTTAGATAGTACGATTCAAAGTTATTTAAGTTAAGACAAGAAGGCAGAGGGCAAAGGTTTAAAGCCTTTATCGGTGAAAAACCTGCCTAATAGCGAGCGAGAGGATCAGCGAGCGAGACGCTCGCACTACTGTTCCCTCCTGCCTCCCGCCTCTTCCCCCCACCAAAAGTTTTTTACTGCTACGTAGTCGTTTGAGCCATTACGAATGTCCTAACACTACTGGCGATAGCTATAATTTCTTGACTCATCGGATAAGGAAGGTGTGTTTGCTGGAGGGCGTCGAAACTGGGTCGCTTGTTCATAAGCATAAGCAAATCCTAGCAATTCTTGCTCAGTATAAGGAGCGCCAAAAAAGGTCAATCCTAGGGGTAATCCCTGCTCAGTAAAGCCCATCGGCACAGAAATTCCTGGAAAACCAGAGACGTTGGCTAAATACGCTGGTGTATAGGGATCGTCTACGTTGCACTGGTAAGTGGGATCATTTTGTATCGTGTATAAAGGACTAGCCGGACAAAGCATTGTCGGAAAAACGATCGCATTAAGGTTTTGAGCTTGCATAATGCCCAGAATCTCTTGACGGACTTTGGGAAACTCAAAATGGATGATACTGAGGTATTCAATATCAGCTAATTCTCGGTGTTCTAGCGATTCCTTAAAGCCGTGAATGCGACCAGGATTTAATGCCTGCATTGAATTAGCAATCCGATTAGACAAGCTCAAAGAAATCATGCTCTCTAAGTTGTCGGGAAACGAAGGGTTAAGATTCTTAAGATAGTTTTCGATCTGCGGTTCAAATTCTGCCGCCGTCACCTTCTTCATTAAAGACCAAAGATTTTCGAGTTTGGGTGAAAAGTCAACAACTTCCACCGTTGCACCGAGTTCCCTCAGTTTGGCAACCGCTGCCTTGGTTAAGGCGTCTACTTCTGGGTTTCCCCCTTGGAAATCAATAGCCACTCCAATTCGAGCGCCGTTCAAAGCCTCTGCCTTGAGAAATGGGGTGTAATCCTGGTGTGACTTGTCCTTGCCTTCTAAAGTACGGTAATCATTGGCATCAACGCCTGCCATAATCCCAAGCGCGATCGCAGCATCTCTGACTGTTCGCGCCATGGGTCCGGCTGTATCGAAGGAAAGGGTAAGCGGGATAATGCCATTCCGACTGACTAGCCCTTGAGTCGGCTTGATACCCACAATACCAGTAACTGCTGCCGGACCGCGAATCGAGCCGGATGTATCCGTTCCCGTTGCCAACATCGCGAAGTTAGCCGCGATCGCAGCCGCACTACCACCACTTGAGCCGGAAGGATTGCGACTCAAGTTATAGGGATTTAAGGTTAACCCGCCCAAAGAACTATAACCCAGCCATCCATCCGATGAAGCGAACTCGCTCATGTTGGCTTTGGCGAGAATGATCGCCCCCGCCTGACGTAGCTTCTGGACTGTAAAAGCATCGTCTGGTGGCACAGAGCCTTTGAGCAAAACCGAGCCTGCCGTAGTCGGCATATCGGCTGTATCATAGTTATCTTTGAGGATAATCGGGATTCCATGTAACGGGCTACGCTTGCCTTTCTCTTGCCGTTCTCGATCAAGTTCTTTTGCCTCAGCTAGTGCGTTGGAATTGATGGAAATTAGCGCATTAATCCCAGCATTTTTATCCTCATAAGCTTGGATGCGGTTTAGATAGAGTTGCACCAATTGCTCAGACGTCAAGTGCCCACGATCAAACGCTTGATTAATATCCGATACCGTTGCTTCCCTCAGTCGAAAGGTTTCAGCTATTGCCGACAGGGGAAACCCGCTTAAGCCAACGACTGACAAAACAGCAATGGCTTTAGTCGTGAGTTTTGATAAGTTGGGGGAGTGTTTTTTCATTCATTGTTTGTTTTTCTTTCGCTAAATATTACCATAAGTCGTCGGATTTTCATTAAAATTAACGGTTGAGATTAGGGAACAGGGAATAGTAATGGGTTCAGGCATTGTCTCTAGGACGGTAAATCCTCATTCCCCAACTAAACAAACACAGATGGTTGTTTGCTTACCCGGAATACTTTCAATCGTTAATTCTCCCCCATGCAATTGAGCTAAACGCTGGGCGATCGCTAACCCTAATCCTGACCCTTGTTGTTCGTAAAGTTTGCGCTCAAACTGCATATAGGCTCCCAACTTGGCGATTTGCTCCGATGTCATCCCCCGCCCGCGATCAGTAATGGTGAGAATGACCCGATTTTGCTCGACGCGATCGCGAATCCTAACGGTTGTTCCGGGTGGCGAAAATTTAAACGCATTATCAATCAGTTCTTCTACCAATTTCCGCAGATTTGGTTCCGACATATAAATCTGGGTTCCTTGCAGGTTTAACTCTAAATCTGCTTCGCGATTCACCTGTTTGGCTTTCTGATGAACGACTTCAAAAATTAGGGGTTGACTATCCGTTTTTACCTCGCGACTTTGTAACGCCTGAAGCCGTGCTGAATCATTTGCCATTAATTCCAATTCGGCATAGAGTAAGAAGTTCTTTGTCAGCCGATATAACCGTTGACTGGATGTGTGAATATCTTGTAAAATTTCTAGGGCTTCATCTCGGTCAATATCATCGTATTCATTAATAAAAAAGCTAGATGACGCGATGATTCCATTTAGGGGTGTATATAACTCATGGGGAAGCGAATGACAGATTTGACCGCGCAACTCATCCAACTTCTTTTGAGATTGTCGTTCTAGAACGCCTTGTTTCTCAAATCGCGCCGCGATCGCTCTCAGCAACGCCTCTCTGGTAAACGGTTTACTTAAATAATCATCTGCGCCAGATTCCATCCCCTGACGCAGATCCGCTTTGGCTGATTTAGCGGTAAGAAAAATAAATGGAATGGCTTCAGTGGAGAGATTTTGGCGTAGCTGATTCAACACCCCATATCCATCGACTTCTGGCATCATTATGTCACAGATAATTAAATTGGGTCGTTGCTGTTGTGCCAATTGGATACCAGTTTTACCATTTTCTGCCAAAAGTACCTCAAAATCTTCTGCTGATAACAGTTCATAAATATTCTCTCGAATCCCTTCTTCGTCTTCAATAATTAAAATTGTATTCATACATCTTACCTCAGTTCAGTTGCTTTTTAGGGAATCAGCCGACTTCAATAATCAAGAATTAAAGCCCAATCACTACTGTAAACGTTGTCCCGACACCAAGTTTGCTCTCCAAGCTAATTGTACCTCCATGTCGATCTACAGCTTTTTTGACAATCGATAGTCCCAAACCTGTCCCGGAAATATTTCCCACATTGGTGCCACGATGGAATGATTCAAAGAGGCGTTGTTGGTCGGTTTCAGAAATGCCGATGCCTTGGTCTTTGATGCGAAAAATTAATTCGTTATGGCGACAAGTGAGTTCCAGACAAACCGGACGATCAATCGGGGAATACTTCAGCGCGTTTGATAATAAATTACCCAGAATATGGCGCAGTAATTTCTCATCAAGAAAAACGGGTGTCAATTGCCCCTGATGAGTAAAGCACAACGAATGATGGCGACCAATTCCCTGTTGAAACTCCTCGACCAACTGTTGACAAAATTGTCGTACATCCATCTGAGCCAGGTTAAAGTCTAATTTTCCAGCTTCGGCTTTACCCAACAAGAGGATATCATTCAGCATCTGAGTGATATGATGCACATTCGATTGAATTCGCCCAAAATGAATCTGTTTTTTCTCTTCGGTAAACTTCGAGGAATAATATTTAAGTAATTCGGTAGAACTGAGGATTGTGGTTAAAGGCGTGCGAAATTCATGGGAGGTCATGGAAATAAACCGGGATTTGAGTTCATTGAGTTCCTGTTCCCGTGCTAAAGCTTGACGAATTTCCTGTTCGGCTTGCTTATACTCGGTGATATCTTCCGCAATTCCCACAATCCGGTAAACTTGTCCAGACGCATCATAAACCGGAAAAGCGCGATCGCGAATCCAACGCTGTTCACCTCCAGGCTGGATAATCCGATAGTCTTTGTGATACTCTCCCCTAACCTGTTTCGCAAACGCCGCCATCACCTGTTCTCGATCCTCTGGATGAATACTTTCGACAAAAGATAAAGGATTTTCATAAACACTTTGGCAACTACGACCCCAGATCTGTTGATAAGCTGGACTAACATATATCATCTGGGACTTGGTGACATCTGTAATCCAAAACACCTCATTAATGTTCTCAGCAAGCTGGCGAAACCGTTGCTCACTCTCTTGTAGCGCCGCCTCGGTGCGCTTGCGATCGCTAATATCTTCGATCACACCGACAAAATAGTCCAATTCGCCGGTAGACTTACGCACCAATGAACCCGTGAGATTCACCCAAACAATTGAGCCGTCTTTGCGAATGTAGCGCTTCTCCATGGAGAATGTCTTAATCTCACCCGCTAACAACTGGTTAACATAGTGTTTATCGGTATCAACGTCATCGGGGTGGGTAATATCCACAAAGGTTTTTGTCAATAGTTCATCCACCGTATACCCGACGATATCACAGAATGTTTGATTCACCCGCAAAAAGCGATCGTCCCATCCAGTATGGGTAATTCCCACCGTCACCTGTTCAAAGGTTGAGCGGAATCGTTCTTCGCTAGTTCGTAGCGCCGCTTCCGTTTGCTGGCGTTGGGTAATATCGCGACAGATACAAATAAAATTACCCTCTGGAGTCAACGTTAGAGACACTTCCTCAGCAAACGTACTCCCATTTTGACGTAGCGCCATAGCTTCACCGCGCCAATACCCCTGTTGCTGCAAAATGGGAAAAATATCGCGCTCAAATCGCGTGATTTCCTCTGGAGTATACAGGTGTCGCCAAGACTTCCCCAGCACCGCTTGAGAGGTATCATATCCAAACAGTTGAACATGGGCTGGGTTGAGATAAGTATACTCCCCCTTAGCATTAAAAATCGCAATTCCTTCTGTCGTGGCTTCAATCGCTGCTAACTTTTGTCGCAATTGGGTTTCTACCTGTTGACGTTCGGCAATTTCATGTTGTAATTGTTGGTTACTTTGCTGCAATTGAGCCGTGCGTTCCTCAACCCGGCGTTCTAGTTCTTGTTTCGCCTGTTGCAGTTCTAATTCCACTCGTTTACGTTGGATGAGTTCAGTTTGCACCTGCTCAAATAGGCTAGATTGTTGAATGGCAATTCCTACCTGTACCGCTAACTGTTGCAGTAACTCAATTTCTGACGTTTGCCACTGTCTAGGTTCATGACACTGTTGAGCCGTCAGCAGTCCCCATAATTCATCGTCTTTAATGATAGGAACCACTAAATTGGCGCGAACTTGTAAGCTGGCTAAAAGTTCAACATGACAAGGGGTGAGTCCAGCGGTATAAATATCGGCTGTGGCTTGGAAACGACCGTTTTTGTAAGACTCAACACTTGTTTTTTCAAAGCAGGGATCATGAACAACCACGCCAGACAGGGACTCCCATGCAGCACCCACTGATTCTACCATCACTGTACCACTCCAGTCGGAGTGAAATCGATAAATGAGTACCCGGTCAACTTGAAGCCATTCTCGTACTTCTTGCAGGGTGGTTTTGAGAATGTCTTCAAGGTGCAGAGATTGACGAATTCGCGACGATATGCTGTAAAGCAGGTGTTCCTTGGCTGAGTGTTGAGTGTTGAGTGTTGACCCTTCGCCACCCTCGTAGGGAACCTGGTTTGTAGGGGCGGGTTTAGGAATTTTTTTCTCGCTATTGATGGTATCGTTTGTACAAAACCCGCCCTGACTGAGTGTTAACTGGGTATCAGTTTGAGGAGTCAGTTCAGCGCTAGCTGGAGCAATAGAGGAAAAATTTGGCTGGAGAAATGATAACGTCTTGCTATTCAGGTTTATCGCCCGCAACAAGCTGTCTTGGTCAATCATTCCCTGCCATTCTCCCTGATTTCCTAAGACGACCAATTGCTGAGTGTGCCACTGTTGCATCCGTTGATATGCCGTACCTAAAAAATCATCAGGACGAATACTAAACCACGGCGAACTCATTAGCGTTTGGGCATCAAGCTGTTGAAAATCTAAGGGTAATGTTTGAAGCTGAACAATATCGTCGGCTGTAACAATCCCCATGGGAATAGGGAATTGACGAAGCGATAAAACATATGAAAAGTCTAAATCTGTCACCGTCTCCCCTGTTCCCTGTTCCCTCTGTCGAACAATCAGCACGTAACCAACACCATGAGTTGCCATCAACTGGGCTAACTTCTGCACCGATGCTGTAGGAGGCGCACAAATCACCTGAGTTGTCATCACCTCAGCAACAGAATGTAACCCCATTACATCCGTCATTTGTAGGAGGTGGCGCATTCTCTGGGGGGTGACAATTCCCAACAGATAACCACTCTCATTGAGTATGGGTAGATGATGAATACCATGCTGCTGGAATAGATTGAGGATGATTGTTACATCTTGACAGTCTGAAGCGTTGAGGGTAATTAACTGTCGAGTCATCACATCAGCCGCCGTCAGTGTGTCTAAATTCATGTCAAATGCGGCTAACCGGACAAAATCTTGCTCTGTCAACAAGCCAAGCAGTTGCATTCCCTGCATGACTAAAACACAACTGGTTCTCGCCTGCTTCATCAAACGCCAATCGGGTAAGGGATGATAACTCTCGGTAGATGTGTTTGATAAACAGATGGTGCAATCACATCCAGCTTCTTGAGCAATCAGACGGATAACCTCACTCAAGGTTGTCTCTGGTGTAACACTCAAGGGATAGGGATCAATTACCGCCTCTAACGGTAATGACGAGAGGGAGAGGTCTAGGAGTGACATGGCAAACTTCAGAAGTGTAACGATAGAGGAGTCTGGGGTCTTACCTTTTATCAAACGTCAAGTCAACTGGATTTGACATCCGTATGTTTACGGACTCTGAAAACTTGATTATCCTCATTCACCGTATTTTTTCTGAGGGTTTGTTATGGGTCATTTGTCATTGGTCATTTGTCATTGGTCATTCGTCATAAGCTGTCATGCATCTAAATTGGGTATGAGTAGCGAGCAAGATGCTCAATGTAGCGAGCAAGATGCTCAATGTAGCGAGCAAG
>CAKZMA010000363.1 GCA_937127375.1 uncultured Coleofasciculus sp.
GCAAGAAGCGAGGGATTCCCTTCTCCATCTTCCTCCACTTCTCATAGTCCTCATTTTGTCATCGCTAACATTTAACATCATCACTATGACCAAAACACACAAACGGGCTTCCGTGCTTGCGTTCACCCTTATCATGCTCGGCATCCTCCTGGCCGCGGGACTCTCGCTTATGGGCGTGACGATTATGGATCAACGCGTGGCGATGGACTCCAATGACAGCATTCAGGCCCTCCAGACGGCCGAATCCGGTGCGGATGTGCTTATTTCGAGAATACGTCAGAATCCCGGCGGAGTCCTTGAAGAGCTTCATGATGGGGGGTGCTCCAACGGTGTTATCTCGGGAGCGGGTTCTCGTGGGAGTTACGAAGTGACATTCTTTGACGAAGACGGGGATCAGCTTACGAATTGTGGTACAGATGCGATTCAAGATATCAGGTCCGTAAAATCCGTCGGATCGTATTCTAATGTGAATCGCGCCGTGGAAGTGGCGATGGCGCAGTCGGGCGAGCCGGGGATTACGGGGGGATGCACCCTTTCAATAACTCTTAGAGAAGTCATTTATAAATGGGGAGGTGGGTGTTTGGATGAGGGAGGTGCGGTAGGATCCTCATCGAGAGATAGATGTGAATCGGCACAGGAATCGGGATATGAATGCGGTCAGGTTGGAGATGGGGGTAGTGGAGGATATGAATATTGTCTCTGTATTCCTGAGCCGTAAATTTGTATAATGCGGTACGATAAAACCCCGAGAAATCGGGGTTTTTGATGGTGCCGAAGGAGGGACTCGCCCGGCATGCGCCCGGCGCCCCGCGCATGCGGGGCGAACCCGTGCAGTAAGCAGAAAGAGTTTTATGGTGCTGACATTCTAACCTTTGCGCGAACCTTTTTCGAGCGGCGAAGCCGTGAGAAGGACTGACGCACGCGCGGGAGCACGTGGTGGCTCGAAACTGAATCGTACGCTCCGATTGCGCTGGAACGCGCCTCGGGACGCCCTCGGCTCGCTCCACACGCCTCCGCTCACGCTCCGGCGTGTTTTGCTCCCCTCGGTCGCCGCATCCCACGCCCATTTCCTTTGCGTTTGATTTTTGCGGCTCCTCCCCCCGTCCCCCTCCACCGCAGAATGGAAAAGGAAATGGGCGCGGTGTGCTCCGCCACTTCGTCCTCCAAAAGCGTCGAAAGGTCGCTGACGCTTCCCAATCTCCGCTTTCTCCGTCCTCGTGGCGGCCCGAGGCGCTCCCGTAGCTGTGCTTGGTGGTAAATCTAGCGTCCGCTCACACTTCGCCGCACCTCGCACTGGCCGCTCGCATTCGCTCGCGATGCCTGCTCAGTGCTTGCTTCGTGTTCGCTTGGTGGCTTCGTCCGAACTCTTGTGTTAAATATCAATATTCGCTATAATGCTTATATTAAAGTTAAAAATATGGAAAGAACACTGGTTAGAGATTTAAACAAACACATAGGCGAACAGGTAGCCATTTCTGGCTGGATTAGCGTGCGCCGCGATCAGGGGAAATTGGTCTTTTTTGATATACGTGATTCAAGCGGTCTAGTACAAGGAGTCGTTCTTCCCAATAGCGATGCTATGCTGACAGCAAAGGAGATACGCCCTGAATTTGTAGTTACCATCAGCGGTAACGTAAATAAGAGACCTGAAAAAAATGTCCAGACTGACAAACAAAATGGAGATATTGAACTAGAAATTCAAAAGGTTGATATTCTAAACGAGGCTGACACACCACCATTTGAGATCACCGAGAACACCTTGGGTATCGATGAAAGCGTACGTCTGAAATATCGCTATCTCGATTTACGTACTTCGCGTCTACAAAATAATATCCGTGCGCGCGACAAAGTGATACGCTTTTTCCGTGATTACATGCACGACAATGGATTTGTAGAAATAGATACACCGATTTTGATGAAAGGTACTCCTGAAGGCTCTCGTGAATATGCAGTTCCATCACGCTTAGACAAAGGTAAATTTTATGTTCTCCCACAATCTCCTCAGCAGTTTAAGCAGCTTTGTATGGTTGCTGGATTTGAGAAATATTTTCAAATCGCTCGATGCTTTAGAGACGAAGATACTCGCGGTGATCGCCAGCCTGAATTTACACAACTCGACTATGAGATGTCTTTCGTTGAACAGGAGGACGTACTTCAGTTTACCGAGAAAATGTTTATAGAGCTTATTGACAAGCTCTATCCGGAAAAACAAATAGCATCAAAACCCTTCCCAAGAATTACCTATCAGGAAGCTGTGGAAAAGTACGGTAGCGACAAACCTGACTTGCGTCAGGATAAAAATAATCCTAATGAACTAGCATTTGCTTGGATTACCGACTTCCCAATGTTTGAACAGGATAAAGATGGGAGCATTGCGGCCGCACATCATCCTTTTTGCTCGATAAAAGATGAGGACTTGGAGAAATTCATGAGAGGCGAAGACCTGCTATCTATCAGGGCAAACTCATACGATCTTGTCTTAAATGGGTACGAGCTGAGTTCAGGAAGTATAAGAATCCACAAAGCTGATATACAGAGGCGTGTTTTCGAACTACTTGGAATCAGTGAAGAGGAGCAGAAACTGAAATTTGGTCATATGCTAGAAGCTTTCAAGTTTGGCACACCTCCTCATGGTGGTTTTGCTCCAGGTATTGATCGAGTTGTTATGATTCTACAAAACGAACCTAACATTAGAGAGGTCATCGCATTCCCTAAAACTGGCGAAGGAAGAGACTTGATGATGGGAGCACCGTCTGAACTCGGAAAGAATCATCTCACTGAATTGGGGATTAAACTTTCTTAGCGAGATCTTAAAATCTGCTCAATGAGTTTCACATTTTCAAGCGCTTCTTCAGGCGAAGGATTTGAGAATGCACCACCGTTCTTTATAGATTTATAGAATTCATTGATTTCATCCTGCTCAGGATCATTCTGCTTAAAACTGACACTTTTTCTTTGAAAATCTTTTTGCCTTTGCACATAGAGTCCATTGAGTGGATCAGCAAAAATGGAGCCTTTGGTGCCGAAAATATTGATGTAAAATGATTCTGACAAGACATAGCTTGTAAATACATGAGATACGGATCCAGATTTATTTTCAATATCTACCGAGAAAGTCTCTGGATTTTCAGTCTTTAGAAAACGTTTTTGCGTAAAAGAATGTATCTTTTTAGGGCTGTCATTTGTAATGAAATAAATCGTGTCGAGCAAATGAATAGCCATCTGTATAAGTGGACCACCATTACAACTTTTCTTATAGAATCGCCAACTGTTTTCATCTATGCCGAAGCCTATCGGGCGAGAACGGTTTGATTCTATATAAACAATTTCACCCACAGTGCCTTTCTTGATTAATTCTTTTACTTTCTTAAAGATATTGTAATAGCGAACATTGTGTGCAACAGCAAGAATAACTTCGTTTCTCTCGCATATATTGATAATAGTTCTGCCTTCCTTCGATGTATTTGCAATGGGTTTTTCCAGAAAAATATGCTTCTTTGCTTTGGCAGCTAATGTGCAGTGTTGAAGATGAAATTGATTTGGTGAAAAGATAAAAACACAGTCTATGCTGTCTGTCAGAGCATCCTCTACAGAATTAGCAACACTGCTCCCATGTTTCTTTGCAAACTCTTTGGCGTTACTAATATTTGTGTCATATATAGTAACAATCTCAAACTTGCCAGATTTCAGGATCTTTTCTGACATCTGGGTACCCCACCACCCCAGCCCAATAACGGCGCACTTTATTTTTTTGTGATTCATAATCTATTCTCTATTTTCAATGTAAAATTTGTAAAAATCCTTAGGCCATTCTTCGCTTGAAGAGTCGACGGATTGCTTAATGAATTCTATTATGCACATAAGGGCTTCATAGCGTCGAGCGGTTTCTGCCGGTTCAAGATTCTTAACCAACAGAGCATCAGCTATAAATGTTAGTAAATTTTTCTGTGTCAAAATGGAAAATCGATCAAGGAGTTTAATTCTGTTCTTCTGATCGGGAGGAGGGTTGTATGCAAGGAGGTATACAGTCTTTAGTATAAGATCCAATCCGTTTCCAAGTATCCAGTGCGCTGATGTCGTGTCTCCGCGAGAAATTGCCTTATGATAGTGACTGTGGGCATTCAAACCATGCCAGCCATTGAAATCAAAAATTACACTAAGATTCACCAGCGATAATATAGCGTACGATCTACTCTTCTCTTTCCATTCCGCTCTTTTCTCACCAACTAAGTTCGAAATTTGATTGTCCCGGCTGTATATAATTCTCGAGTTGAGATATGCAAAATACATATCTTCCGACCATTCCATTTCTTGCAATGAAATGATGCTACTTATTCGAATATCAAATATAAGGTTTTTATAGTCCACTTTTCCTTCAATCAGTCCCTTCTTATCTTCCGATTCAATAAAAACTACGGCATCAATATCCGAGTATTCATCTCGATCACCGCGTCCGGCACTACCAGTAAGCGCGACAGCAATCACATTGGGCTTAAGATAGTCATTAAAGTACTCAGTTATTAGCGCGTCTGAATTGGATTTGTTATTCATATTTTTGAATGAAAGAATCATTTATAGATGCAACATCATGGCAATTTGCAACAAGCATTGCACGTGACAAATCAGCTGTTAATTTATTGATTACAGTTGAGACACCTTCTGTTCCAGCGGCTACTGCACCATATAAAACAGTGCGACCAACCATTACTGCGTCTGCTCCTAATGCAAGATAGACAAATGCATCAAAACCATCTCGTATACCTCCATCAGCCAAGATGGTCATCTTGCCTTTCACGGCTTTTGCTATCTCGGGTAGCATGTAAACAGGTGCCGGTGCCCTATCAATCGACCTGCTACCGTGTGCAGAAACTGAGATGCCATTAAAACCAAGTTCGTATGCCGTGAGAGCATCTTCTACACTCAGAATACCCTTAAGAAACATCGGTCCCTGGAAGAGCGTCCGCAAATGTCGTAAATCAGCGGCGTTCTTTTTTGAAACCTTACCTTCCTCAAGCATCAAACCTGTTACACCATCCAGATCAATACCTATAGCTACTACATTCGTCTGTGCCAACATTGCAATCCGTATCTCTATTTCCTCAAGACTCCTAGGTTTGATGACCGCTATACCGCTAATATCCCGCATGATATCGGATGCGAGATAGCCATCACTCGTATCGTAGCTATCACCGCATGAACCTATTGATCCAGCTATTTCGCAACCAGTGAGAACTGATTTCATAAACTCAGTTTCATTTATCTGACCTCGCAGATTAGTTTTTATGCCGCTCATCGGTGCTGCTAGGATAGGTGTCTTTATCCGCTTTTCAAAAAGAGTTACCACCGTATTAGGTGTGAAGTGGTCGGCAATCATGCGATGCTTAATGAAATAATTATCAAGCATTCGTCGAGTATTTCTATATGTCTCACCATTTCCAGACCAACCAAGCCCTGGAAGACTGGGGTGTACATTCTGCCCATCTTGAATCACTGAAGTGGACTCAACAATCCCTAATGACTTTAATTTCTGCTTACCGTTTTCAATAATCTCGTTGAATTTCATATTGATGAACAAGCTTTGTGCAAAATATCCTTAGCGAGCAGTATTTCCTCTTCCGAAACTGTAAAGGGTGGGGCGATTCGTATTGTATGTTTATTTACAATGTCGACCAGTAACTTACTCTCCATGCAAGCAGAGACAACAGACGCTGCTTTCTCCGCGTCATATAACTCAAGACCACACATAAGCCCGAAGCAACGAACCTCCCTTATTACCTCTGGATATTCATTTGATAACTCGACCAATTCCCCAGAAATAAGCGCGCTCTTTTTTGCCATTTTCTCAAATATTTCTGGGTTTTCTAATGTCTCAAGAAGTGCCAATCCGGCCGCACATGCCAATGAGTTACCACCCATAGTGCAACCATATCTGCCGGGCTGTATTAACTTTGCAATTCTTTCAGATACAAGTGCGGCAGATAATGGCAACCCGCCACCTAATGATTTACCAATGGTTACCAAATCTGGCTTCATTCCTAACTGTTGAAAACGAAACATACTACCTGTACGTCCAAGACCAGTCTGAACCTCATCAACCATGATTACGGTGCCATACCGCATCTGCTTAGCTACAATTACATCGACACACTTCTGATCAATGGCTTTTATGCCTCCATGTCCAAGAACCAATTCCACTGCAACTGCAAGTGTATCTTCTGAAATAGCTTGTTCTAAGGCGGTAACATCGTTAAATGGAACATTTTTAATCTTTAACCCGTAAAAGTCACCGCCAGTAGCTAGAATACGAGATCCATAGGTTCTGCCAAAAAATGAACCTTCTGGAACAATTATCGTGTCTTTGCCGACCGACTTACCGTATGTCTGTAAAAAAGTGAGACATGCTTCATTCGCTTCTGTGCCACTATTTGCAAAAAAGACCTTATCCAGTCCACTGACTTTTATTAGTTCCTCGGCAAGCTTTATTTGAACATCTGTATAGTAATAGTTTGAAGGGTGGATTATTTTTCCTAGCTGCTCAGCAATCTTATTTTTGATCAAGGCATCCGCATATCCAAGATTGTTGATTGAAATACCACTAAGGAAGTCTAGGTACTTGCTTCCATCGTTCGTAGACAAGAAAGAGCCGGATCCTCCGTGAATGACTAGGGGTTTCTTTCTATATGTCTGGACAAAAAATTGTGCATTTGAGTCTTGCATATAATCAGTAGGTCATTTGTTTATCGAAAGTAAGAGGGTGGCTCAACAACACCTCAGCAATATGTTCACCGGCATCTCCTTTTCCATACAAGGAACTTGGAGCGTAATGACCATGATGAATCTGAGCGAGTATCTTTTCTTTCAACTCGCTTTCTTCGATATTTGATTCAATGGCATTCTCACCGCGCATACGAGTACGTTGCCGCGACCCAATAGTTACTGAAGGTGTACCAAAGAAAGAGGATTCTCTAATTCCTACACTCGAGTTGCCAATGATGCACTTCGCATTCTTTAAAAGAAGCAGATAATCTTCAATAGCAAAGTGTTTGAAGAAGTGCACCAAACCCTTTTTATCATTAGCCTTGAAGTTAATAATTTCGCGCTTCAGAGCATCATTTCCAGCGTCGATGTTTGGGTATAGCCAAATTGTCTGAATATCAAGATCGTTAATTGTTTTGAGCAGAGTATCAAAGTGCTTCTTGTTGGTTTCGTATTCAGTAGTAACAGGGTGAAAAGCCACGATAATGTAGCTATCTTGTAATACAAACTTTGGTGCATGCACTCCTTCATGACCCCTAAAAATAGATTGCAAATCTTTATCTGGTAGATTTGCGCAAATATCTACAGTTGGGCAACCCGTTGCAAAGATACTATCTTTGATTTCACCCATTTTCTCGACCCGCTCGGCACATTCCTCGTTAGTTACCAAGTGAATATTGGCAAGCTTTGTAATGGCATGACGAATACTGTCATCTATCGAACCCGATTTCTCACCACCTTGAACATGGGCGACAGGGATGTTCATATATCGTGCCGCGGTCGCTGCCGCTAACGCTTCATATCTATCTGCAATTACCACGACGACATCAGGACAATCTTCAGAGAACTCGGATGCAAACTCTATAATTGCCATCCCTGTTGACTTGGTCATGGACACCAAATTGCCCCCGCTGATATTTGTGAACATCTCCGTAACATTTTC
Organism: uncultured Coleofasciculus sp.; assembly: GCA_937127375.1. GTDB lineage: Bacteria > Cyanobacteriota > Cyanobacteriia > Cyanobacteriales > Coleofasciculaceae > Coleofasciculus. The sequence continues at coordinate 7,700 of CAKZMA010000363.1, forward strand.
CTCTCCTGCATCTTGAACAATCTGATCACGAACATCACCAAATTCTAATAGTGCAGCTGATTCAAAGAGAATGATGCAAAAATCTACTTTCTCTCTGGGTAAAAATTTCAATATCGGTTTCACTCGTGCATAGTGTGCACGATTTCCTACAACGAATGTGATTTTGCGTTTCTTTTCCATAGTATTCAGAAATGCTTTAGATTAAAGGTGGAGTTTACTAAAGCGCCACCGTCAATGATTGAAGAATGTCCGGGAACGATAACTTCAAAGTTTTCTTTCAACATCAGTCTGGACTGACGATATAAGTCCATGTCATAAGCTACTGTTTTGTAATCATCGTTAAGATACTCCTGGTAGGTTTCAATTGCATCTCCGGCCACCACAGTCTTCTTGTCCTGTGCTAATACTTCTAG
>CAKZMA010000364.1 GCA_937127375.1 uncultured Coleofasciculus sp.
AGCACGGAAGTACCTGGAAAAGACAGAAAGTTCATGATAGACGAACTCTGTACTCTTCGAACTTCTCTAGTTAAATTCTGGCTTTGAGGTATTCCGATGAAACACCAAACAATTTATCACTTATCAATAGCAACAGCAGTAGGTGTAACTCTCAGCTTATTAGCAATGGGAGATGCTGACGCTTACACGTTTAGTCGCATTTTTGATGATAGCGGTCCTTATCACTTTAAGTCTTACCCGTCTGCGTCTCCCGCCATTAACAATCAAGGAAATGTAGCCTTTACAGCTACATTAGACTCTGATCAATGGCCCTTGAACAATGCTAGCTGGGGTCATGATTATTGGAGAGATATTATCTTGATTGGTAATGGTGAATCTATCACCCAAATTACGCCCCATAGAGATTTTTTCTATGTGACGGATATAAATGATAGTAATACTATTGCTTTAGGGACATTTGAAAGTTCTCCTCGTTGTCCAATCAATGTACTATTAACGAGCAATGGTGAACCCTTTACTACTATTACCAAAAGCGAAGACTGCCTCACTCAACATTCTGCTTTTAGTAACTCAGCTATTAACAATGATGGTATTGTCCTTTATCAGGGAGTGTTGTCAGAAAATGGTATTTTTACCAGCGATGGTGTAAACCGCAAAATTATCGCTGAAAGTAGCGGAGGTAATTTTGCGATTAATAACAATGGATATGTTGCATTTACAACGTTATTCGATGCTGTAAATAGTGGTATCTTTATCGGCAATGGGGATACGCAACCTATCCGAATAGCCGACACTAACGATATATTTAGTAGTTTTGGCACCCTTTCGCTGAACGATTCTGATACGAAAGATTTTGATACTCTGGCTTTCGTCGCTTCCCTAGACGATGATGAAAGCCAAGGTATTTTCACTTTCTCCAGTGAGAATGGTTCCTTCTCCTCCATCGCTGATACTAGCGGGGCATTTAGTTCTTTTTCAGGTCTTGCTATTAACAATAATGATGCTGTAGCGTTTGGCGCTCTACTCGATACTGGGGAATACGGAATTTTTACCGGAACTGACCCAGTTGCTGATAAGGTGATTGCTGTCGGTGATGAACTCTTTGGTTCTACTGTGACTAGCGTAGGTTTCTCTAATAAAGGATTCAACGATGCCGATCAATTCGCTTTCTTTGCGAAACTGGCTGACGGTTCTAGTGGAATTTTCCGTGCTGATCCAGATCCTAATGCTGTTGTTCTTGATTGGGGAGGAACCCTCACAAAACCGATTCCAGCAACTCTAAAACCTATCGAAATCGATAATTTTTCTGAACAGGAAACATTAATTGACTATGCATCTAATGGTTACTGGCATCAAAGCATTCCACCTGCTTATATAGTCAACGGAATTGTACATATCGGTCATCTGGGAGACAGTGGCTACAGTCAGGATATACTTCAGACCAATAACATCAATCCACCTGATATTAAATTTGGTCACTGGAGTGGGAGCTTTGATGATCAACTGTCAGTTATATTCCCAGAACCCCAAAATCGTCTAGGATTTGGCTTTGCCTTAAGTCAATACGATGATTTTTATTGGGATGCTCCTATTGATAAAACATTTGAAGAAGATGCTGTTACTGTGAAATTATTCGACGCCGCCGAAAACTTTTTAGGAACGCTTTCCGGTGAGGCTAGTCAAGACCCATGGTTTTTGGGTGGATTCTTTGGTGTTGAAAGTACTGTACCTTTTCTCCGGGCTGAGATAACCTTTAAAGAAGGATACCAAAACTTTGCCTTGGATAATCTCAGGTATGAGTTTGTGACGCTGTCAGAACCAGCCACAGTCCCCGAACCGTCTACAGGATTAGGCTTACTTGTAATGAGTGCAATTGGGGCAGGTTCAGCATTAAG
>CAKZMA010000365.1 GCA_937127375.1 uncultured Coleofasciculus sp.
CATATCTTGGAGTCTGGGCGATTTCCTAAACTTCAGGTTCAATCCCCGCAGCTCGCAACTGTGCAGCTAACCGTTGTGATCGTTCTGAAAAACGTGCATTTTGGATCGTCGAAACTCTTGATATACCGTAGGGTGGGCATTGCCCACCAGCATACCAGTCAGTACCATTGAGTTTAAGTCTTTGTGAGTTCTCGGTTTGTCTAAGCTGTAATGCATTTAAATTGGGTATTAGTAGCGAGCAAGATGCTCGCACTACAAGGATTACGCCATTATTGATATTAAGGTTTAAATGCCGAACAGCTTAAGCTTAGTGGTGGGCAATTCCTGCGGGAAGTTTCGCTAACGCACTGAGAAAAATATCGCCTATCTTGGAGTCGGGGGGATTTCTTTAGGGGATAGCAGAGCTTTACCCTTGACTTGTCCTGATTTTTTGGGTATTTTATTTTTATTGTGGGAAAATGTGTGCGCCTATAAGGTTGTTCAGAGAATTCAAGGCGATCGCTCTTTCTTTCCAAGTTCTAATCCACACGCGATCGCACTGTCTATCGGGAGCATGTCAGTTTTACCAAAATGCTCTTGTAGGTTGGGTAGAGCGTAAGCGTTACCCAACAGGCTAACGATGGCGTTGAGTTTCGTTCCAAGGGTTCGCTTCTGTGCTGATTACTCAGCCTCACCGATGAGGGTAAACGCTGCCCATTGTTTAGGATTAGGATATTGTTTCATTGTTGTCAGCATTGCCTGACGTAGGGCAACGGCTTTGTCAGGATTTTGTTGTAAATTGCGGTAAAATTCAGTCATTAAAAAGGCGGTAGAATCATCGTTAACTGCCCAGAGGGAGACTAAAATACTGGGAACTCCGGCAGATATTAACGAGCGAGATAAGCCAATGACACCATCTCCTTTTATGTCGCCGCGCCCGGTGTCGCAAGCGCTGAGGACGACTAAATCGGCTTGTAGTTTCATGTCGAAGATTTCCCCGGCGGTGAGTAAACCATCAACTACATCGTCAGGTTTACCGGAAGGGGCAAGGGCGATCGCTCCCGGTACACCAAAGCCTTTAAAATCGTGGAGTAAGCCGTGGGTCGCTAGATGAATGATGCGTGCCTGCTGCATTTTTTCCATCACTGCTGCTTTAGTGGCTTGGCTACCTATCAGGGCTTCGGTGTTGAAGAAGTCGGCAATTTGATTCGCTTCTCTTTCTGCACCGGGGAGTGGGTCTAAGTTGGCAACTAATTCCCCAATTTCGATTTTGGGCATGGTAGGATTGCCGACGATTAGCACATCTCCGGTTGAGTTTTGAGTGTTGTGCTTCTGCTTGCGGGTTAAGTCTAGAACTTGGATTGCGGGTGCAGTGAGGATGGTATGTTTTTCGATTAAATAGTTGCCTTGCTCGTCTTGAAGTGCAGGGAAGGGGACGAGGAATAAGGATTCTTGCGGGATGAAGATGACTCGCTCGTTGGGGTCTTTTGGTAGCAAGTCGGCAATCGGTGCAATGAGGATTTGATGGAGTTGCCGTAATTTCTCGGTTGGGTTTTCGGGTTGGGGATTGACAACCGTTACATCAAATAGACTGCGACCTCTAACACCAATATTATCACGGCTGGTGGTAACGAGGTTTTTTAGGGATGTATCGAGGGATTTGAGATCTACTTGCTTAAAGGCAATTTCACCTGTGGGTTTGATGATCCAGATGTAAAGTTTTGAGGGCTGCCATTCTTCTTTTCCTTGAACTTTGAACGGTTCAGGAATAACCGAATACTGAACTAGTGTGGCGTTTCGTTCGGAGGCAATTTGCTTAATTTCTTCAATGGTTGGGGGTTTGATATTGAGTTGATCGTTGGGATTTTGTGAAAGCTTAGAGTCTAATAGCTCCACCAAAGCACGTCCGCGACTGCGTTCGGCAATTTCTAAGGCTTGGTCAAATTTATTCTGCGCGACCAATGTTTGTTGCAGGAAGCGATAGGTATGAGCTTGCTGTTCAAAAATGGAGATTTTCTGGTTATCTTTTAATTCTCGCGATCGTAGTGACTCCCAAGCCTCAATAGCTGCGAATAATTCATTTTCTGCTCTATCGTATTGACCTAAAATATTGTAAACCCTTCCGATATTAGTAAGCGTATTACCTTCTTCTGCTCGCTCACCAATTTCTTTAAAAATCGCTAGAGCTTGTTGAAAGCTCTCCAAGGCTTCAAGGGACTGTCCCAAACTATAGTAAACGCGCCCAATATTATTGAGAGCAGAGCCTTCTCCTGCTTTATTTTCAATTTCTCTGGTAATCGCTAAAGCTTGACTATAGGACTCTAATGCTTTGGTATATTGTCCCAAGTTGCGATAGATTAACCCAATATTGTTAAGAGTAGCCGCTTCCCCATTTTTAGAGCTAATTTCCTTGGTAATCGTTAAAGCTTGCTGAAAATTCTCCAAAGCTTTGGGGTATTCTCCCAACTTGTGATAGGCTAATCCTGTATTGCTGAGAGTAGCCGCTTCTCCTACTTTGTCGCCAATCTCTTGACGAATGACTAAAGCTTGCTGGAAGTTCTCCAAAGCTTTAAAGTATTGTCCCAGATTGTAGTAAACTCCTGCAATATTGTTAAGAGTACTTGCTTCTGCCTCTTGGTCGTCAAGTTGTTGGACAAGGGCTAATGCTTGCTGAAAGTGATCCAAGGCTTTGGGGTATTGTCCCAAGCTGTCATAAACTAATCCAAGTCCATTAAGAGTAGCTCCTTTGGTGTGCTTATCGTCAATTTCTTCGTGGATCGCTAAAGCTTGGGTATAGAACTCTAAGGCTTTGGGGTATTGTCCCCATTTGTCGTAAATCCCCCCAATCGCATTGAGAGCCGATCCTTCTAATACCTTGTCGTCAGTTTCTCTGTAAATGACTACAGCTTGCTGAAAATACTCTAAGGCTTTGGGATATTGCTCCAAGTTACGATAGACTGATCCGATACCACCGAGTATTCTCCCTTCCTCTAATTTATTGTTAATTGTTCTGGTAATTCCTAAAGCTTGCTGAAATACTTCCAAGGCTTTATCGTCCTGTCCCAAGCTAGCGTAAATTAGCCCAATACGGCTAAGAGTTGCCAATTCCTTATTTTGATCGCCAGTTTCGGCGTAAATCGCTAAAGCTTGCTGAAAGTTCTCTAAAGCTTTGTAGCGTTGTCCCAACTCCTCGTAAACTAAACCAATACTGTAGAGAGTAACTCCTTCACCTTTACGTTCTCCAATTTCTCTAACAATCGCCAAAGCTTTTTGAAATGTTTCCAAAGCTTCTCTCAACTGACCTTTTTGATACTGCTGGAAGCCTACTACGTGCAGAAGTAATGCCTGATTATTCCGTTCTTCTATTGTCTGCGCCTGCGCCAATGCAGTATCGCTTCCCCCACTATTCCCCACCACTGGTAACGGACAACTGAACCCGATGAGTAAGGTGGCAGTAACAATGCTAAGACGGTAGAAATGACGATACATAAATAACTTTCTCTATCAGTGGGTTAGCAAGCTGCTTGTACATATCTCCCCGACAAAGGAGGTTATGCAGAAAATTACTCAACTTATTGAGACACAAACGCTCATTGTACGCGATCGCACGGCTAAACGCTCACCTCAAATGTAATCGACAACGTCGCAATTTCCGCCGTACTGATACGCCTCGCTCTCACAGCCGCAATACTGCGTTCCTCACTCAAATCCGCCAACAAATCCCCAACCACCTCAACAGGTTCCCTCAACGCCAACGCCCCCTCACTCCGATTCAACTCCTGCGCTAACGATACCAACGTTTTAACCGCCCTTTCCATCGGCGTGCGGCTAGCAATCACCAACGCTTCAGCCGTTCCGCTTTCCTTCGCCTGTAACCTCAATTGCTTCGGATCGCCAATCGTTAAAGTGCGCCCTGGATCTAATCGCATCCCTTGATTAGACGTGGGATAAAGATAGGGAAACACTACCACTAACCCACCCGTAGAGTCAATCAACAGCGTTGTCAGATACAGGGGTTCGCTTTCCCGGTTCGTGACGCGAAACTGAAACAGCTTTTGCACGGGTAAGCGGTTGGGATAGACTGACTCTTGACTGGTTTGCTCCCGCCCTGTCGTCGTTCTGGCAAGTACCCGTTCCGGTTCTTCTACCAAATGCATCGACACCTCCACATTCAGTTGAGAAGCCCCTGCATTGAGCGTTTTTTTAATAATATAGGTAGCTAAAAAGGATTTTAGTTTGGGTTCGAGACGTTCGATCGCACCCACAACCGTTTCTCCCACCTCACCAAACGATCGCGGTACTGGGACAAAGGCTTCCGTAAATAAACCAATACTACCAACAGCCGGACGATTAGCAACCCCATCCCGTTGCAATTCCCGATAAGAATCGTCACTGACGCGACTGAGGATAGATTGCACGCCGCCAGGGTAGGGAACATTTCCCGGTTGTGCAGGAATAATTTCCGTCCGAGGCAGAGCCGCGATCGCATTTTGTAGTAGATTAATCTCACCCGAAAGTGACGGATCGACACCGAGGCGGAGGGTGAGATTCGCCGGAATGACGCGACTGTACTCTTGCAGCAGCATTCCCGGTTGCAGCGCCGTCACTCCCCCCCGTTCCACTAACTTCGCTTCCCCCCACAAACCGTCACGGGATACCAACTCTACCTTGCCAGAAATCTGTCCCCCATCGTTTGCCATTGCAAATGTAGCACCCGGTTGGAAGGCTTCCAAACTTTCTCTCCCAACTCCCCCCAGCCACAACATTGCCTCGTCACCGTTAACTTGGGTAATCACCGCATCCGCAGGAGGCACTTGTCGGT
>CAKZMA010000366.1 GCA_937127375.1 uncultured Coleofasciculus sp.
GACTGTAAAGAAATTATTAAAGTCCCATCATCAAGCTGCTAGCTGATGGGCAATCATCATTCGTCATGGCTTTAGTTATATTTACATAACTTTATATCAAGCAAAAAGCGATTCAATGGGTTAAGTTTATTTCTGATCACCAGGTGGGCACTACACAGACAGATCCCCGACTTCTCCAAGAAGTCGGGGATCTTGCTTACCTATTGCCTATTGTCTATTGCCTATTCCCTGGCGCGTAGCGCTATAAGTGAGAGGGTAATTACTTACAACCCACATTTCGTACTTTAGCTGTTTAGATTTGATGCCAATGAAAACGCTACATAAATTGAGACGCTTATCTTGAATCATTAGAGCGAAATCTGTCAAAATAGATTCAGTAGACGTTCCCATCAATGCCGTTATGCCCCCAACACACATCCGATTTGATTGGGCGATTAAAAAATTACTGAGAAACAAAGCTAATTATGGTGTTTTGGCAGGTTTCTTGAGTGAGTTGTTGAGGAAACCAATTACGATTCAATCAATACTCGAAGGTGAAAGCAATCAACAAGCCGAGGATGACAAGCTAAATCGAGTTGATATTCTCGCCGAAAATGACCAGGGAGAATTAATTCTGATTGAAGTACAAAACAGTACAGAGCAAGATTATTTTCATCGGATGCTCTACGGCACATCCAGATTAATTACCGACTTTCTGGAAAAAGGAGAACCTTACGGGAACGTCAAGAAAGTCTATTCAGTGAATATCGTCTACTTTTCGCTGGGACAGGGATATGATTATATTTACCACGGGACATTAGAGTTTCGGGGTCTTCATTTAGAGGATAAATTAGGTCTATCAATAAACCAGCGGAAGCTGTTTCATATCCAAGAGGTTTATGAGATTTTTCCAGAGTATTATGTGATTAAAGTCAACAACTTTAACGAGGTGGCGAAGGATACCTTGGATGAATGGATATATTTCCTGAAAAAGAGTCAAATCAAAGAAGAATTTACCGCCCAAGGGTTAGCGGAAGCGAAGGAAAATTTACTCGTCGATAGTTTGAGTGAAGCAGAAAGAGCCAACTACCTGAGATTTATGGAGAATCGACGCTACGAAATTAGCCTAATAGAAAGTTCACGCTCAGAGGGAAGATTGGAGGGTTTAGAAGAGGGCATGGAGCAAGGTAAACAGCAGGAAAAGATTAACATAGCCAGAATCTTAAAACAACAAGGAACTGATCTTGACACAATCACAGCAGCAACAGGACTGACTAGAGAAGAGATTGAGCAACTGTAAATCATTTGAGTCTACAATCTATGCCAGTAAGATCCGCGAATTCTTTGAGAAATTGGGGATCTGGTAATCACTGACTGCTGAAACTATGAACCAGCCAATCATTCAAGTCGATGCCTTCACCTGTACCCCGTTTAAGGGTAATCCAGCCGCTGTCTGTGTTTTGCCGACTCCCCAACCGGATAGCTGGATGCAGAATGTGGCACAGGAGATGAATCTGTCTGAAACTGCCTTTTTGGTTCCCCAAGAGGATGGGTTTAATCTGCGTTGGTTTACCCCGATAGTAGAAGTCCCCCTTTGTGGTCACGCGACCTTAGCTAGCGCCCATGTGTTGTGGTCAGAGGGTTATCTGTCCCCGGAGAAACCCGCCCGTTTTTATACTCAAAGCGGGATACTCATCGCCCAGCGTCAGGGTGAATGGATTGAGTTAGATTTTCCGGTGAATCATTCCCAACCCATAACCGCCCCCCCAAACCTTGCGTCAGCGTTAGGCGTACCGATTCAATCAGTTTGGCAGAATTCTTTGGGCTATTTGGTGGAAGTGGAATCGGAAGAGATGGTGCGACATCTACAGCCTAATTTTGGTTTACTCAAAACTTTACCGATATCTGATGTTATTGTTACCAGTCAGACTGATTCGGGTTCGGAGTATGATTTTGTTTCTCGTTTCTTTGCACCGGGGTTAGGGATTGATGAAGATCCGGTGACGGGTGCAGCCCATTGTTGTCTAGCACCGTTCTGGCGCGATCGCCTGAATCAAGATGAGTTCTTAGCCTATCAAGCCTCCCATCGAGGCGGGGTAGTCAAGGTACGTTATACCGGGAGCGCTCGCGTCATTCTGGGCGGACAAGCGGTTACTGTGATGCGGGGGGAATTGACGGGGTAATGGAGAATCAGACGACTTAGTAGCGAGCAAGATGCCCGCACTACAAGGATTTCGTTATGATTGACATTACGGTTTAAATGCCGAACGGCTTACTTCATAACCTCGCTCTCTCTAGATATTCTAGATATATATATAAAGGAGAAGGCGTTTCTGCTTCCTCTTGCACTTGCAAGAAATCGCACAGAATCGTAGCCGCTAAATCTGCCACGCCAAATCTCTTTTTATAGACTTCTAAATGAGCGTGGGGAATCGCTTCAAACAGGAGGCGCTGTTGGGGAAATAGAATCCGCTCAAAGTACCAATTGGGAATATCGGTGATCCGAATGATCTGAATCTGTTTGCTAGTATTTGTATAGTAACAGAGAATTCGATTGGTGTATTCAGTCGGTAAGGAATTAAACATGGGAAGTGATACCACAGGAAGGAACAAATTATCGATGCGTTAAGCCACAGTCCACCCCATCGAGGTGTTCAGCATAGGTGGCAAAGGGGGAAATAGCTAAAGGACAAGCTTTCCATTTTCCCTGTACAGCCACGCCTAGCTGTTGACAGTAACCTCCCCAGCCTTTTTGGGGTTGATAGTGACCGCAATGACGACAGATTGATACTGCATAGTTTATGGTTCTCATGATTTGATTAGAATGGGTTGATTAAAAAAGAATTCAATGAAAGCAGAATGTAAATAAAAGTATT
>CAKZMA010000367.1 GCA_937127375.1 uncultured Coleofasciculus sp.
TTGTGAATCCTCCTACGGGTGGTGAATCAGGTAAACGGAATTTTAGTATTATTGGGCAACTTGCTCGCTGGTATGAGGAGCATCAGGAGTTAGGAGAAGCTTTCGATTCTTCGACAGGATTTAGCTTGAACAGCCATGTTGCCCCACGTCTCACCCGAAGGGGAGCGTGAGATGAATTGCGCGCGAGTTGACGACAGTTCTGTGACCAATTTTTCCCTTCGGAAAAACAGAGAACAGAACAGGTCGGAAACGAGCAATCATTATGATATAGTATTTTATAGCAAACGCTGTTTATTCTAATATGTTCAAGGTCGTCAAAGTCAGGTTATATCCAGATGTCCAACAACAGCAGTCTCTAGCGCAATCTTTTGGCTGTTGTCGTTGGCTTTGGAATTACTGCCTGAATTTGATGAATCAAACATACAAAGAGACTGGTAAGGGTTTATCTGGCTATGCAGTAAAAAAGATAATTCCCCAGTTAAAGAAAGAGTATGAATGGTTAACTTCGACCTATTCACAATGCTTGCAACAAGTCTGTTTAAACTTGGGTGTAGCTTTCAATAATTTCTTTGAAAAACGAGCTAAATACCCTAGATTCAAATCAAAACATGGTAAGCAGTCAATACAATATCCTCAAAACGTCAAGGTTGCTGATAATTATTTAAGTCTGCCCAAGATAGGGGATGTATCAGCAATAATTCATAGACCGATTGATGGAAAAGTTAAGACTGTAACTATATCCAAAAACTGTTCTAATCAATATTTTGCTGCTATTCTGTTTGATGATGGTAAGGATAAGCCAGAATCAAACACAGATGGTAAAGCGATAGGTATTGATTTGGGCTTGACTCACTTTGTTATTACTAGCGATGGTTCTAAGTTTGAAAATCCTAGAATACTCAATAAACATGAAAAAAACTTAAAATTCAAGCAGCAACAATTATCTAGGAAAAAGAAAGGTTCTAATAACCGTATAAAAGCTAGAAGAAAAGTTGCTAGAGTTCACAGGAAAATAACTAACTGCCGTGAGGATTTTCTACACAAGCTATCTCGTAGGATAGTCAACGAAAACCAAGTTATTGTGGCTGAAAATCTCAATGTTAAAGGCATGATGCAGAATCATAAACTAGCCAAAGCTATACATCAAGTAGGATGGGGAATGTTTTGCACAATGCTGAAATACAAAACAGAAATGGAAGGGAAAATTTATCAGGAAGTTGATAGATTTTTCCCGAGTTCAAAAATCTGTCATGTTTGCCTTAATCAAGTTGGTAGTTTGCCACTTGATGTAAGATATTGGACTTGCAATAACTGCCATACAAAACATGATAGGGATGTGAACGCAGCTATTAACCTCAGAGACGAGGGACTACGAATTTTGCGAGTACGCAATTCGCCGTCGCACGGCGAATGTAAGACGCACTCAAGACAGACCCCTGGAACGGGGGATAAAGCCTGTCGCCCAGATGTAAGTCGGATTGACACTCCCGCCGCTAAATCGAAGATTTTAGCGGGGGATTCTTCCTTCAACCAGCGAACTTAGAGTATTGATTTTCATCAATACAAAAGAGGCTCATCTGTCCGGAAGCGTTTATCCAGTATTCCAGGAATGTTCCCGTATGCCCTGCGGTACTTAGTCCTAATTTGAGGATGTTTTTTGCCGCGTTTTCGTCTCTATCTAACACCGTTCCACACTTACATTTGTGAGTACGAGTGCTGAGAGATTTTTTAACAATTGCGCCGCAATTAGAGCAGTTTTGGCTGGTGTACTGAGGAGGTACGGCAATTGTTACCGTGCCAAATATTTTCCCAAAATACTCCAGCCAAATCCTAAACATTGTCCAGCTAGCGTCTGATATTGATTTAGCTAGCTTGTGATTTTTAACCATATTACGCACCTTCAAGTCCTCATAGGCTACCAAGTCGTTAGACCGGACTACGCACAATGCAGTTTTAACAGCAAAGTCTTTACGCTTCCTACTTACCTTGAGGTGCTTCCTCGCTAACTTTTGTTTAGCTTTTTTGTAGTTATTGGACTGAGGTTGACCTTTCTTGAACTTCCGAGAAACTTGTTTCTGCAAGCGCTTAAGAGCCTTTTCAGACCTTCTTAGATATTTAGGATTGTTTACCTTATTACCATCAGAGTCAGTATAGAAAGCAGAAATACCCACATCAAGCCCTACAGTTTTACCTGTTGGTTGTCTCTCCTCAGTCCGGTCGTAGTCGATGCAAAACTGAGCATAAAATCCATCAGCCCGACGGACTACTCTAACTCGTTTTATTTGCTCAATTTGGTAGTAGTTTAAATTACGACTACCATAGAGTTTAAGCTCACCAGCTTTGAAGCCGTCAGTGAAGGTTATTCTGTCTCGATTCTCGGACAGTTTCCAGCCTGTGACTTTGTACTCAACAGAACCGTGGTTAGGTCTATTTTTCTTGTACTTAGGGTATCCTTTTTTTCCTGAGATCCGCTTTTTACAGTTATCAAAAAACCGAGAGATTGCAGCCCAAGCACGCTCTGCCATTGCTTGACGAGCTTGTGAGTTAAGCTTATTAGTCCAGGGGAAGTCCTTGTTCTTGGCTAGTCGAGTGACGTACTTATATAAGTCATTGCGACTTTTGGCGTTACCATCTTCCCAGAAACGAAGACAAGAATTGCGGACAAACAAGCCAGTGCGAATGGCTTCATTTAACCTTTCGTACTGATGTTGATTGCCCTTTAACTTGGCTTCGTAGACTAACATTTATCACCGAGTTGCTATGATAAGATTCTATCACAAGTGTTTTTTACTGGTAAGGGAGGACGCAAGAAATCCACTACTGCGCTTTCTTTTGGACAGGAAGCCTACACTGTACCGTCAGGTCAGTGTAAGTAGTTCACGTAACCCCACTCATCTTTCTGGTGAGGATGTTTTACCGGGGTTTATTTTAGACTTG
>CAKZMA010000368.1 GCA_937127375.1 uncultured Coleofasciculus sp.
ACAAAGGGATATCCTTGGCGAAAGGTGAGGTGATTGCTTTTACCGATGCTGACTGTATTCCCGATGCAAATTGGTTGGAATCAGGACTCCATCGTTTACTGAATGTACCTAATTGTGGCTTAGTGGCGGGTTGTGTGGAACTCTTTTTTCAAGATCCCCAGCAAGCGACTCCAGTTGAGCTGTACGAGAGTATTACGGCTTTCCCTCAACAGCGACTTCTAGAACAGTATCAAGGAGCAGCAACTGCTAATTTGTTTACGTTTCGCCGCATCTTTGATCAGGTGGGACTGTTTAATGCTAGCCTCCGATCTAATGGTGATATCGATTGGGGAAAGCGAGTTTATGCGGCGGGTTACCAGCAAGTTTATGCTGATGATGTGTGTGTCGCACATCCGGCTCGCCGCACGTTTAAGCAACTTTACACCCGTACAGCACGATTAGCCGGAGGAATTTACAACCGTTTCATTCTACCTGAGCATTCTTTTATCCAACGCAATAAGACGTTTGCACGACTCCTAGTCGAAGATTTGATTCCCCCGATTAACTTTATTATTAGCGCCTTTCGCGATTCTCGTTTGACGAATTGGAATCAACGATTTACCGTGTGCTGGGTATTTTTAGGCGTTCGATCAATCAGCGCGTTAGAAAAAATTCGCCTTAAACTGGGTGGTGTTCCTAACCGGGGATAATTCGTCATTGTTGTATTGAGCAGGGGGATAAGCCTATTCTAAATATTCAACTCTTGGAAACCCTGAATTATGGCATCGGTATGAGAATCGCATTTATTGTCTGTCAATTCCCACTTCTCTCAGAGACTTTTATTTTAAACCAGATCACCGGCTTGATTGATCGAGGTCATGAGGTTGATATTTATGCCGATCATCTGGAAAACACCGTAAAAGTACATCCCGATGTCGAAACGTATCGATTATTAGAACGAACCTATCAGCTTATTCCAGTTCCTGATAATCTGATTTGGCGGGTTTTCAAGGGTATCGGATTATTTGTTGTTAATTTTTGTAAATCGCCTCGATTATTACTGAAATCTCTAAATATTAGCCAATATGGACTACAAGCCGCTAGTTTATGGTTAATGTATTCTGCCATCTCCTTGATCAATAAGCAACCGTATGACATTATCCATTGTCAATTTGGGACGCAAGGCTATCGAGGAATGTTTTTCAAAAATGTTTTACAGCCAACGCCAAAGCTGATTGTCATGTTTCGAGGTCATGATATTAGCCGATATGTCCAAGAGCAGGGCGATCGCGTCTATGATGAGATGTTTAAATCCGGCGATTTTTTTCTGGCAAACTGCGAGTTTTTTCGGCAGCGCGTGATTCAGTTAGGTGGCAATCCTGAACAAACGGCGGTTCATCGTTCTGGCTTAGATTGCCGTAAATTTAAGTTTATTCCCCGTCAGTTAAACGCTGGCGGAATCATTCGTATTGCTACAACAGGACGTTTGGTGGAGAAGAAGGGAATTGAGTACGCCATCCGTGCCGTAGCTCAACAGGCTCAGGTTTATCCTAAACTAGAATACAAAATTATTGGAGATGGTGTCCTAAAGGAACACTTGCAAACAGTTATTCAAGAGCTTAATGCCGAATCATTCATCAAGTTAGTGGGTTGGAAAAACGAGCAAGAAATCATTGAAATTTTAGAACAATCTCACATCTTTATCGCTCCTAGCATCACCGCTCAAGATGGGAATCAGGATGCACCCATTAATGTCCTCAAGGAAGCGATGGCAATGGGATTACCAGTAATTAGCACCTATCATGGTGGTATCCCTGAACTCGTTGAAGATGGCGTTTCTGGCTTTTTAGTCCCTGAGTGTGATGCCGAAGCATTAGCCGAAAAGCTAGGATATTTGATTGAACACCCGGAGCGCTGGATAGAGATGGGACAGGCGGGACGCGCTTATGTCGAGCAACACTATGATATTCATCAATTAAATGACAAGCTGGTGCAGCTTTATCAGCGACTCTTAGAAACAGATGATTTAGCCGTGCGATCGCAACCCGCCCTCATGGAACCTAGCCATCCCTGATCACCCCAAAAAAGTAAGCTTATCAGACCAATAATTTCAGTCAAGATAGGAGTGAATTATGACCGAACCCATTGTCACCATCGTTGTTGTCCCGCGTGAGCGATTTAGCTGCGCTCCTCGATCTCTCGAAAGCATTTACGACTATACCCAGATCCCGTTCAAACTGGTGTATGTTGATGGCAATTCACCCGCTCATATTCGCCACTACTTAGAGACAAAAGCCGCAGAAAAACAGTTCACGCTGATTCGCAAAGACTACTATCTCTATCCCAATCAAGCCAGAAATATAGGCTTGGCAGAAGTTGATACACCCTATCTTGTCTTTGTTGACAACGACGTAATTGTCACAGCCGGTTGGCTGCAAGCGCTGATCAATTGTGCCCAAGAGACAGGTGCAGCCGTAGTGGGACCTCTGATGTGTCAATACGAACCCCTCCATGAAGAAATTCACTTTGCTGGAGGCGAATCTCATATTTGGGTTGATAAAACTGGACGACGGCGTCTGCGTGAAAAAATGTATAGCCAAGGCAAATCCGTCAAAGAAAATCAGTCGCAGCTACAGCGCCAAGAAACAGAATTGGCTGAATTTCATTGCGTTCTCGTCCGCAAATCCATCTTCGATAAAATTGGACAACTGGATGAGCAAATGCTGAATACCAAAGAGCATTTAGACTTTTGTATGAGTGTGCGAGACGTTGGAGGTTCCGTCTACTTTGAGCCAGCGTGTGTGGTTACCTACGTACCGGGTTCTCCCTCGGAGTGGAGTGATTTGCATTACTATATGCTGCGCTGGAGTGACGATTGGACATTGGCGAGTCTCAACCGCCTGCGAGAAAAGTGGAATTTAGCAGAAGATAGTTACTTTACCACTAAATACAAAAAACTGGGCTGGCGACGCAAAATGAGTATCGTTGCTCCGATTATTTTCCGGTTAACCTTTGGACTCTATAGCCCTAAGTTAGAGAAGGTGCTGATGTGGTTCGATCATCGCCTGAATCGCTATTTGACCACCCGTCATGCCCAGGAACAAAAACGGCAGCAGCAGTTGACTACTCCGCCTGGTCAAAATTTAGTCTCAAGTCCGGCTAATCGCTAACCACTCACTACTACCTAGGTAGATACATGAAACAACCGTTTTTATTCTCAGTCATTATCCCCAGCTATAATCGCCCAAAGCAACTTACGGCTTGCCTGGAATCTCTGACTCAGCTTGACTATCCACGCGATCGCTTTGAAGTGATTGTGGTTGACGATGGCAGTGACAGCCCCCTGGACA
>CAKZMA010000369.1 GCA_937127375.1 uncultured Coleofasciculus sp.
GATGGGGGAGATGGGGGAGATGGGGGAGTTAACTCAACACTTAGTCAGGGCGGGTTTTGTACTAAAGTTACTATCAATCGCGACAAGAAAGTTCCTAAACCCGCCCCTACAAAGTCGGTTTTCTTGAGCGAAGTGAAGGGACACCCAATCTCCAATTAAAACTCACGTCGAGAGAAAATCAGAATCGCGATCGCAAGCAGCAAGATCGTGTAGAGTATGGCATAAACGGCATGTTCTAAAAGCTTTACAGAGGAGGGAAGCAAGCCATAGACTGCCTCATTTTTCAAATTTAGACGAGATAAATCGGGTAAGATTAGGTAAAGACCTTGGGTTATTGTCTCAATCGTCGGATTTTCGCTGAGTTTGCCTAACTCCTGCACATCGCGACTCAAATGTCCCATTAAATAAATGCCAAAGGTTAGGAGTGTGGCTAGGATTGAGCTGGTAAACACACCAAACATTAGCGCTACGGCGACAATTAGGCTTAACTCTAAAAACTGATAAAGCTCTGAAATCAGTAGGCTAGCTAAGGGGTAATTAATGCCATTGAAACTGAGGAGAGCTAAGTAAATAGCTGTCATAGCGATAACCAAAACCGCTAGGACTCCCAGTAACCCTAAATGCTTGCCAATAATTAATTCTGCTCGTGAGATAGGTTTGGGAATTAAAACCAACACGGTGCGTTTTTCGATTTCCTTATTAATCAAACCTGTCCCAACAAATATGGCAACCAGTACTCCCAACACACCAATCGCCGCTAGACCTAAATCCATAAATATTTTATCTTCTGTGGTGGCTGCTACTTCCCTCAGGAGTGGTAGCGCAACGACCAACAGCAGGGCAAAAAAGCCAATCACATAAAAGATGCGATCGCGAATGACTTCCTGAAACCCATTTGTCGCAATTGTCCAAATTCTACCTACAGTTTTTGTTGCCATTTATCTGATGTCCTTTGTCTTATGTCAACTCATTGGTTGCATCGATAATTTATAGAGTTGGTGATTGAGAGGTAACAATTGGTTCAGCGACGCGCCATCCTTCTACCGGATCACATTCTACCTGACTGACAAGACTAATACCGATGTCAGTTTGGCGATTGACGGATATTATCTGACAAGACTTGGTGAGTAAGTTGGCTTGGGTTTGCGATCGCGGACCTTCCCAAAAGGCTTTTAGTTCTAAGTTATACCCCGACTCTCGCAGTGAAATCTCTCCAAGACGCACTTTCCACAAGTTGTCTTCTTTGATATCAGGAGAGGCAATTTCTTGCCTGACTTGAGTTGCAATCTGGTCAATCTGCTCAATCAGTTGTTCACGTTCTCGAAGCAGAAGAATTTGTTCAATGTCTGACCACTCTTGGTTATTAAGCTGTTCTTCTAAGCGAGATGCTACTAAATCTAAAATGGTCGTCCCACGGGGTAGCCTTTGCCTCGATTCATCGGTGGATAGTCTGACCACAAAGGCACTTTTTTCAAATGTATCAGCGGCGATTGTGGGATATTGAACTAACCAGTCTTGTACCAAAAAATAGAATTGAAACCAACTGCTTAGTATCAACTGACTCGTGAATAACCACACCAGCGGTTGACGTTTGTCTCTATCGGGAATTTTGGGTTTAAAATTCTCACCTAAACAAGTGGGCAATGCCGCAATTATTGCCGATATCAGCGGCCAGATCACTAAAGCGTAGGCTGGCAATTCGCCTGTAACAATGCCAACAATATAAATGGTAACCAACGCACCTGTAATCCAGGGACTTAAGAGGATTTTACCAATGCTGATGTCTTTATTGCTAGTTGTTGCCCAATAGACACCTAAAATTAAAAACCACCAACTAAAACTCGCTAATATAATTGTAAAAATATTCGTCGCCAGAAACGACATTGCCCACGAGAATACGCTTAACCCGATCAGGGTCTGCCAAGAGAAAGCTGTGTCCGGGTTGAAGATTTCAAAGATAGTTCTTAGGAGGTTATTTACCCAATTTAATATATTGTTTAAAATTTTCCTAATCATTGGTTTAATTTGAAGCTAATGGTAAGAGATTTTGAAGTCGTTAGAACAGACTGAAAACCGTTTAATTTCAGTATTTATAGGTTGGGTATCGCTTAGAATAGAGTATTCAATTCAAGAATATTCAAGTCCATAAAGCGTAAGACTAAAAGCAGCAAAATAGCACTGTAACTATAGGCATTAGCCAGTAGCAAAGCAAAGGCAGGATTGGGTTTAGGATTGGTAATCTTCCGCTTGGGTTGATTAAACAAGCCAGGTCTTTTGTTAGATATATCGGAACTCATTTCAAACTGTTCTGGTTGATCATGAATCCATTGCTTTATCAGTTCAAATCCGATTATTTTGATGATAAAACTGAAAAAGAAAATCATGATACCAATCGAAATTAGTTGAGGATTGGGTGTATTCAATTGACTGCCTAGGGGATGATCAAAGAAAATAAAGTTTACAATTTGAACTCGCAAAAATTGAGGTAACAAAGTCTCTAGAACTAAAAAAGTTAACCAACCCAGGACAACGCTCCACAAATTCAGCGAGGTAGCATATTGCACACTGGTTTTACGAGTAAGGTTTAGCCGTAGGTGCAAGACCCTGGCTTCTAGGGCGATCGCGACCAACAGGAATAAGATTTGAAAGAGAATCAGTTGGAGAGGTAAAACAATAGTTAGGTTATCTACCATAATGGTTTCCGTTTAATCGATGGTATCATTTCCTCGTTCGTCATACTCGCTTTCGTGAGCGACGATCAATGTTACATCCTGGGAACCTCTGACATTCCGCCTTATTCCTCCTAACGACGACGGGGATAACTGTCTGGCTTGTTTATACTATATTAGATTGGCAGGGATAAGAGGATAAATATTATTCTTACCATTCCCGGTTATATCGCTAAACTGAGTTGGGGTAGATTCTCAAGGATCGTCAATGACTAGGACAGGTATTGGTATTCGCACGGCGGCTGAGCGTACAGAACGGATCACGGGTCAGATTCATGTTTACGATGGCGTGGGTAAGGGGAAGTCTCAAGCCGCATTGGGCGTGGTTTTGCGCTCAATTGGTTTGGGGATCAACTGTGCGGAATCCAGTCGGGTCTTATTGTTACAGTTTCTGAAGGGACCAGGACGGAACTATGATGAGGATGCGGCGATTGAGGCGTTGCGACGGGCGTTTCCTCACTTGATTGATCAGGTTCGCACGGGACGAAGTGAGTTTTTTACCCAAGAGGAAGTGACGCGGTTTGACAAGTTAGAGGCGCAGCGCGGTTGGGATGTGGCGAAAGGCGCGATCGCGTCCAATCTCTATTCGGTTGTGGTGCTCGATGAGTTGAATCCGTTGCTGGATTTGGGTTTACTCCCGGTGGAGGAGGTGGTGCAAACCCTGAAAAATAAACCGCCGTCTTTGGAGGTGATTGTCACGGGACGCGGAACACCGCCAGCGCTGTTGGATGTGGCGGATTTACATAGTGAGTCGGTTCCTCATGATCACCCGGTTTCCCGAGAACAGGGGATTGAGGGAATCGAAATTTATACGGGTGCGGGGAAAGGAAAATCGACCAATGCGTTAGGGAAAGCGTTACAAGCCATTGGTCGGGGAATTAGTACGGATAAATCCCACCGGGTGATGATTATGCAATGGCTGAAGGGAGGAAGCGGATATACCGAAGACGCCGCGATCGCAGCATTGCGTCAAAGTTACCCGAATCTGGTGGATCATCAGCGTTGTGGTCGAGATGCGATCGTCTGGCGGGGACAGCAGCAGATTTTGGATTATGTGGAAGCGGAACGGGGATGGGAAATTGCTAGGGCGGCGTTAGCGTCAGGGTTGTATAAAACGATTATTCTGGATGAACTGAATCCGACGGTTGACTTGGAACTGTTGCAGGTTGAACCGATTGTCGAGGCGCTGTTACGTAAACCTCGTGACACGGAGGTTATTATTACAGGTCGTTGTAAAAATCAACCCGCTTATTTTGAATTGGCGACGGTTCATTCGGAGATGATTTGTCACAAGCATTATTGTGACAAAGGGGTGGATTTGAAGCGAGGGGTGGATTTTTAAGGTATTTGTCTTATGTCATTTGTCATTCGTCATACTCAAGGGAACGCCAAGCAAGTTATGTCCTTTGTTAGTGAACAGTTTTTCTATTTGTCTCTATCCTTTATATAACAAGCATTACAGCCGATAATCCTCAAAGGAGCGATCGCGCTTTTGAACTCCCAAAGATAGAGCCTAGTCTGAATCCGAGTTCCTCCTTAGGTTTGAG
>CAKZMA010000370.1 GCA_937127375.1 uncultured Coleofasciculus sp.
GTTCAATTTATTCAAACATTAAAACGGATTCGGTTTAGCGGTCATCTGATATTGACAAGTCCAGACGACCAAAAATGGGTGTTTTATCTATGCCAAGGTTCTCTGATGTATGCCACAGGCGGCACTCATCCGGTGAGACAGTGGCTGAGAAATGTAGCCGCTCACAGTCCTCAGTTAAGGTTAGATCGATTAACCATACAACGTGATTTAAGCGAATTCAATCAAGCGAATTGTCAAACTTGTTGGCAATATTACCTGTTGAGTTTATGGGTAAAGCAACAGAAGATCACGCCTGAACAGACGAAGAACCTGATTCAATCAGTGATTACGGAAGTTTTGTTTGATATCGCCCATGCCAAGCAAACCACCTACCAAATCAAACAAGATAACACGTTATCCACCCAGCTTCCGGTTGTTGATGTAGAAATGGCGATCGCACAGGCAAATCAGCGATGGCAGGCTTGGCATCATGATGTAGTGGCGGACTATTCTCCCAACCTGGCTCCGGTGATTAGACAACCCAAAGCCTTGGAAGCCCGGACGTCAGAGGCAGTTTACCAACTCCTGAGTAAACTTTTAGACGGGAAACATACGTTGCGGGATGTGGCAGTGCAGATGAAGCGGGATGTCTTGCAAGTGACTCGTTCTCTGTTGCCTTATATTCGCTGGGGATTAGTGGAGTTGATTTCTATCCCTGATTTACCGAGTCCTGTCAAGCAAGAGAGTCCAGAAAATCCATCCACTACCACACAATCCACCCAGCCACTGATTGCTTGTGTGGATGATAGTCCCTTGGTTTGCCACACCATGGAAAAACTACTCACCGCCAGTGGTTATCGATCGCTGGTTATCGACGATGGCTTGCGTGCGATCGCGCTTTTGATTGCTCGTAAACCTGATGTAATCTTTCTCGATTTAGTGATGCCGAATACCAATGGCTATGAGATTTGCGCCAAATTACGCAAATTGCAAGCATTCCAAACAACGCCGATTGTGATTTTGACTGGAAAAGATGGCATTGTCGATCGCGTTCGAGCAAAATTAGTGGGCGCATCAGATTTCTTGAATAAACCCATTGATGCAGGGACTGTACTTAATGTGATTAGCCAGCATCTTAAGCAGGGTGTTGTTGGTCATTAGTCAGTGGTTTTAGGTGAAAATCACTGACTAACAACGAAAATTCAATCAAAACCATCCATTCTTATTCTACGCGAGGTAAATATCATGGGAACTGTTCTAGTTGTCGAAGATTCTGCCACCGATATGCAAATTATCATTAATTGTCTCCAGCAAGGAGGTATTAATGTATTGACGGCTGACAGTGGTGAAGCCGCCCTAGAAAAATTGAATACCCACAAACCAGATGTAATTGTCCTGGATGTTGTCCTTCCAGGATGCAGTGGGTTTGAAGTTTGTCGTGATCTCAAAGCTGCCGCGAATACCAGCAAGATTCCCATTGTAATCTGCTCAACTAAAAGCGGTGAGATGGATAAATTCTGGGGCATGAAACAAGGAGCTGATGCCTATCTGGCGAAACCCGTTGATCAAGAGGAATTGCTCCGTACCGTTAAACAATTAACGCTGCGATAGGCGTAATGTCCATTCAGTCTAGATTAGTTATCACTGGATTGAGTTGCCAAGACAAGCCTTGATCCGTAAATAATCTAGACTAACCCTTCCATTTATTTTTTCATGAGGTTAAGACTATGGGGACTGCTTTAGTTGTTGAAGATTGCTTGACAGATTTACAAATCATTACTCAATGCTTACAGCAAGAAGGAATCAAAGTTCTCACTGCTGATAGTGGTGAAGATGCGTTGATGAAATTGAGCAGCCAAAAACCAGATGTAATTGTTCTGGATGTTGTGTTACCGGGTCGGAGTGGATTTGAGGTTTGCCGAGACATTAAAGATGCCGCTAATACCAAAAGCATCCCTGTGGTTATTTGCTCGACCAAACATGGCGAAATGGATAAATTTTGGGGAATGAAGCAAGGTGCTGATGCCTACATTGGTAAACCGATTGATCAAGCCGAACTTTTACGCACAGTGAAACAGCTAATCAGAAGCTAATCAACGAGAGAAAGTAGAAGGATCTCATCTAAGTTTAGCCAAGGTCGTACAAGTATCTTTCTCCTTTGGCAAAATAGGTCAACAAGATACTCACACTGCCTAAGTTGTAGAGAATGTCAATGTCCAACGTCTTACTCAGCTCAAATAGTTCATTACCAACTATCCCAATCTCAGAACAATTATCGAGTCTGGCTACCCAGGCAAATGAACAGTTTTTACGCTTTCATTTGTTACCGGATACCACGGCTTTATTACCCATTCATCAACTCACTGAAGTATTGACGATTCCTAGAGGTCAAATTGTCCCAATTTTTCAAATGCCAGCTTGGGTAATGGGGGCTTACAATTGGCGGGGTGAAGTCTTATGGATGGTTGATTTAGGTCATTTAGTCGGACTTACGCCGTGGTATCAACAAGCCGCTAGTGGTTCAGCTTATACGGCGATTGTGCTGCAAGCCAAAACCAAATCGTCAACTTCAACCCAAGCCAACAGCGAAATGCTAGGACTCGTGGTGAACCGAGTTGAAGATATTGAATGGTGTCATGTTGATTGGATTCAATCTCCTCCCTCCGCTAGTGTTACCCCGGAACTGGTGCCATTCTTGCGCGGGTACTGGTTGAAAAATAATGGTGAAATGCTCGTGATTATTGATGGAAATGCGATTATTGCATCGATGCCAAAGCAATCTGTTTAAGGGGTAAGGAAACAGGTATCAGGCAATAGGTAATGTCAATGAATCTTCGCTTATCCCATTTTGTAGAGATGTACCATTTTAGTCTGTAGGGGCGGGTTTCACTATTCCCTTAGCTTTTTCACCCCGATGCAACTAAACCCGCCCTGATCAAGTGTTTTGTTTTCAAGGTTTTCGATCTAACTCATCAAGTGCGAATCAGGGTGTTCTACCTTTCCATGATTAATTCATTGTTGTTTCCGTTTACTGAACTTACAAAACCGATCAATGAATAGAACTGCCTAGTAATTAGTTGCAGTTAGATTTCCCAAAAAAGGCTTATAAGATTCCATATCCCAGCATCGTATAACACCTGCCAATGGAAACAGGCAAGGTGGCAAACCGTAGGACATGGACTCGAGTAAGTCCAGTTTTGAGCAATTGGCAAACTCCTCCGTATTTTGTATTAAAAAGGTTCGATTCATGACTAGACTTTCTCCCAAACCTGATACCAATGGTCGCGGTTCTTACTCGCAGAATCTACCCCCTGAGACCCAACCCTATTCCAGTGACTATCCCCCATCGATGCCCTATCGAACGTCTGGGACTGCTGATCAATCTCTACCTAAATTGCCCGCACTTGAGGCGATGGGAAAAACGCCAGAACAGCGGGCAAACCGTCGCGGGCTGTTGTCTAGTCTGCGAAGTAAAGCGATTGGTTTAGCGCTAGCGATTGGAACATTACCCGTGTTAGCGGTGGGGGCGACTGCCTACTTCACAGCCAGTGGCGGGATGTATGACCAAGTGGTGAGTAACGAACAAACAAACACGATTGACTTGGAAGACAAGTTAGAGGCGTTCATGGCAGAACGTTACAGTGACATTCAAGCCATGGCAGAACTTCCGGTGTTTAGTAATGCTGAAATTGCCAAGATTACACCCAAGGAAGAAAAGGAACGTCTGCTCAATTCCTATGAGAAACTGTACGACAGTTACGACAGTATTGGTGTGTTTGACCTCCAGGGTAACGTTCTTGCCCAATCAGACTCTGGAGAAATTCTCGAAAATCACTCTGACCGAGACTATTTTCAAGAAGTATTGAGAACGGATCAGATCTACATCACGGAACCACGGCTCTCTGAAACGACTAACAGGTACGCTGTGTATATAACCGCACCGATTAAGGATTCAGTCACAGGTAAAACCATTGGCATTGTCCGCACCCGTGAGCCGATGGAACGAGTGAATGTAATTTTCGGTGTAACCAAAGACCGACAACAAGAATTTCACCTGATTGATTCGTCAGGTAAGGTGGTGGCTGCAGAAGATCCTAATGATATTGGTCAAACATTTGAGGAAAAGTTTCCCAAGACGTATAGTCAAGTTCAACAAAACCAGGAAGAAATCTTGACCATTGTTGAAACCCGAACTGGACGGGAAGACGTTATTACTTACTCCCCGACAGAAGAGCTAGCTGAACTGTATAACCTCAACTGGGCGTTGATTATTGTCCGTCCCACTGAGGTGGCGTTTGCACCGCAACGGAATATGCTCTGGACTCTGGGATTAGGGACAGGGGGTGCCGCCTTAATGGTGGGTGCGATCGCGACGTTCGTGGCTGGGAACGCTACCCGACCGATTGTGGATGCAGCCGGTGCGGTGTCAAAAATTGGTCAAGGTGACTTGGATACTCGCTTGCAGGTTAAAGGAGAGGACGAACTGGCGACTCTGGGTGCCAACATCAACGACATGGCGGGTCAGTTAGAGGTCTTTATCCAAGAACAAGAACTCGCTGCCGAACAAGCCCGTTTACTGGCAGATATTACCGGTTCTCGTGCCTTGAAATCCCAGGAAATCCGGGATCTATTCCAGAAAGCCGTTGAGGAAACTCGTAAAATCCTCAACGCTGAACGGGTGATGATTTTCCAGTTTAATCCTGATGGCAGCAGCTATGTGGCGGCTGAATCTGTGGCAATGGGTTGGCCCCGTAGCCTGAATGACAAGATGGAAGAACTTACCCTATCTAAGGAACGGCGCGAAACCTATAAAGATGGTCGTGTTGTTGCCACTAATCATGTTTTTGAAGCGGATCTGCCACAAGAAGAACAAAAATTAATGGCACGTCTGGGTGTTAAAGCGAACTTAGAAGTGCCAATTCTCCATGAAGGTCAACCATTCGCTTTGATCATGGCGCACCAATGTTCGGTTCCTCGTGAATGGCAAACGGCAGAAGTCAACTTCTTCAAACAGTTAGGGGGTCAGATTGGACTGGTAATCGACCGAGTTATGTTGCTAGAAACCACCGACAAACTGGCGCAAGAACAACGGGAATTGAAAGAAGGCTTACAAAAACGCGCTTTAGAACTCCTGAAGGAAGTAGACCCAATTAGTAAAGGAGACTTAACCATTCGGGCGCGAGTAACCGCTGATGAAATCGGTACAGTCGCTGACTCGTACAACGCCACGGTAGGAAACTTACGCAAGATTGTGGAACAGGTGCAAGACGCCGCCACCCAGGTGGCAAACACGACAGATAGCAACGAAGTCGCTGTTCAATCCCTATCCGAGGAAGCCTTGCGCCAAGCCGAGCAAATTTCTAACGCCCTCAGCCGCGCCCAAGAAATGGCAGAAACGGTACGCATGGTTGCCTCCCATGCGGAACACGCAGAAATAGCTGTGCGTGAAGCGTCTCAGACTGTGGCAGAAGGGGACGACAACATGAACCGGACGGTTGAAGGGATTCTAGCGATTCGTGAAACTGTAGCAGAAACGGCGAAAAAAGTCAAACACTTGGGTGAATCGTCACAAAAGATTTCCACGGTTGTTAACCTGATTAGCACCTTTGCCGCCCAAACCAACCTACTAGCGCTAAACGCCTCCATTGAGGCAGCTCGCGCTGGCGAAGAAGGACGAGGATTTGCGGTGGTTGCGGACGAAGTACGTGCCTTAGCGCGGCAATCAGCAGAAGCGACAGCGGAAATTGAAAAACTGGTGGCGGCGATTCAAGGGGAAACGAATGAAGTGGTGGCGGCGATGGAAGCTGGTACAGAACAGGTGGTTACGGGGACAAAATTAGTGGATGAAACTCGTGCTTCTCTGAACAAAATTGCCACAGCTTCTAACCAGATTAACCAATTGGTTGAAGCGATTGCCGAAGCCACGGTTGTCCAATCTAAAGCCTCTGAAGATGTGACCCAAACGATGACGGATGTGGCGCAAATTGCTGCCCGAACCTCAGAAGAAGCCGGTTTTGTTTCGGCTTCCTTTGAACAACTGCGGAAAGTGGCTCAAGCCCTACAATCTGACGTGGGTCAGTTTAAGTTGAAGTAGTCATTGGTCATTTGTTGATTCATTTGATTAACCGCCTTGGTTTCAGAGAGTAGGGGCGATCGGCTTGTATAAATCAACAACTCCAGAAACAGGGCGGGTTTAGTCACATCAAGGTGCAATCGAAAAGATAGTAGTAAAACCCGCCCCTACAGAGGATCGGATCGCCCTTTATTCAACTTAAGGCTGGTGGGCAGTACCCACCCTACAGTAGACAAATGACAAATGACAAATGACAAAAAACCAATGACAAAGGACGAATAACAAATGGCACTCAACCCCGATATTCGCGATCAAGCCTATCAATTCTTTATTGAAGAAGCACCGGAACTTCTACAAAATATTGAAGCGGGTTTGCTTAACGTGCGTCAGGATCGGAGCACGGCAAATGTCCATGGCATTATGCGAGCCGCTCATTCATTAAAAGGAGGTGCGGCGAGTGTAGAATTGGAGGCAATTAAGACTATTGCTCATCGCCTAGAAAATATTTTCAAGGCACTCTACAACAAAACTGTTGAAATTGATACAGACTTAGAGAGTCAATTGCTGCAAGCGTATGACTGTTTGCGTCTGCCATTGATGGAGCAAATTGCCACCAATCAGTTTGATCAAGAGCAAGCCTTAGCGATTGCTGAACCGATTTTTGAACAGATTGAAGCTAGGTTAGGTGATGCGTTAACTCAGGCAGATAATTTTATCCCCAGTTCATCAGAATTAGGGGTAGATATGGCATTATCCATCTTTGAAGTGGATGTAGAACAAGGTTTGGAATTACTGTCTCAAGTTGTGGCAGATCCAGAGCATCATCCGGTAGCCGGAGAACTACGGGCGCAAGCGGATGTATTTTCGGGGTTTGCCGAACTTTTAAATCTACCTGGATTTGGCGCGATCGCACAGATGGCAATTACGGCGCTAAATGCCCACCCAGACAAGGCGTTAGAGATTACTCAAGTTGCCCTGGCTGATTTTGATGCAGGCAGACTGGCAGTGTTAAATGGCGATCGCAGCCAAGGTGGTACACCATCGCCTGAGTTAATGGCGTTAGCGGGTGTGGCTGATGAGACCCCTGATAGAGAAGCCGGGGAAGCCGGGGAAGCTGGGGAAGCCGGGGGAGCCGGGGAAGCTGGGGAAGCTGGGGAAGCTGGGGAAGCTGGGGAAGCTGGGGGAGAAGAATTTAAATTTATAGCTTATCCAAGCAGTATTGAGACCCCTCCCCTCAAAGGAGAGGGGAGTCAGACTATCTCTTCTCCCTCTTCTCCCTCTTCTCCCTCTTCTCCC
>CAKZMA010000371.1 GCA_937127375.1 uncultured Coleofasciculus sp.
GCGTACTAGTGCCAATCCTGCCACCAGCAGAAGAACTGCCGAGCTTTACACAGTTTAAGTATTGGTATGAGAAAAGCCGCTCACTAAGTAAGACGCTTATTGCCCGTGAAGGTCAACGTCAATTTAACTTGCGTCACCGTCCCTTGGGGGAAGACTCAACAGCTATGGCTTTTGGACCAGGGTCAGTGTACCAAATCGACGCAACAATTGCAGATATCTACTTAGTCAGTTCCCTCAACCGCAACTGGATTATTGGTAGACCAACACTTTACTTGGTTATTGATGTCTTCAGCCGACTCATTGTTGGGTTTGTCGTCACTCTCGAACCAGCCAGTTGGCTAGGTGCAATGCTAGCGCTGGAAAATGCAACAGCCGATAAAGTTGAATTTTGCAGCTTTAACGGGATTGAAATCAAAGAAACTGAGTGGCCCAGCCATCACCTTCCCGAAGCCATCCTGGCAGACCGAGGTGAATTGGAGGGATATAACGCCAACAACTTGGTAGAATCTCTGGGTGTCCAAGTTTGTAACACACCCCCATACCGAGCTGACCTCAAAGGAATTATCGAGAGGAGCTTTCGTTATTTTAACGATGAAATCATTCATTGGCTCCCAGGTAGCTTTTCAAAGGTAAAGGCGCGAGGAGAAAGAGATTATCGACTTGATGGGGTACTCACCCTCTACGAATTTCGACAACTCATGATTCTATTCATCCTTGACCATAACAACGAAAAACGATTGGATGAATACCATTTTGAAGAATTTATGATTCAGGAAAATGTCGCTCCTTATCCAGTTAACCTCTGGCATTGGGGAGTGAAAAATCGGGTGGGCGCTCTGCATTGGAAGCCCCCTCAAACCATTCGCCTGAATCTCCTCCCATCCGATTTAGCTTCTGTTACCCGCAACGGAATTTACTTCAAAAAGCTGCATTACACCTGTGAATTAGCCTTCAAAGAACAATGGTTTGTATTAGCCAGAAACTCTGGAGGCTGGAAAATTCCTGTGGCTTATGACCCCCGCCGCGTTGACAACATTTACCTTCGTCTTGATAGAGGTCAGCGTATGGAAGTTTGCAACTTACATGAAACTGAGCAAAGATTTCAGGGACTAGATTTTCTCACAGTGGCTGACTACTATAAACGCTTTGAACAAGACAAACAAGCCGCTAGGACGCGGGGCTTGCAGTCAAAAGCTTCTTTAAACGCTAAAGCTAACCAAATTATTGCTTTGGCATCGGCTCAAGCTCAAGAGCAGCGAGAGAATCAAAGCCAACCCAATCGCCTCAAAAATATCAGACTGAACAAACACTCAGAACGCTTAAAAGAGCGGCAGGAATTAGCTTGGCACTTGGATTCACCAACTGTTACCTCCCCCTCTAATTCCGTACTCCCACAACAGCCAATCAACCAAGTAGATGAACCCATGGATGAATACATACCCCCAGCACGACCAATTGAAAAGTTACGGGCTGTACGTGAAAGGACATTAAATCATGAAAAAGACCCAAACCATTGAAAAACCGCCAATTTTCGTTTTTAAAGGACAAAAAGTGTCAGCTTCTTATCATGAAGAGATTTCCATATACCGGGGCAATCCTCTGATTGAAGCTTTACCGGAAATCCTGACAGAAGAACAGGTCATTGAACAATTGCAGTTTTACCCGCACTTCAACTCTAAAGAACTTTTGTTACCGAAAGAACTACGGTTGCATTTGCTGCAAAATGTCCTGCAATTTTTTACGCCTCTTCCGGTTCATATTGATTTAGAGCAGCGATTTTCCCGTTTAATTCGAGCGGGCTATATTGCTCGAAATCCCGTCAATTTGGGGTTTTGGAAAGACCTGAACCAGAGGGTAGATTCTTTGCGCCAAAACCGATGTTTTAACCAACGTCTGCGTTCAACGGCTACGGGTTTCACAATTCTCGGTATCAGCGGCGTAGGGAAGTCAACGGCTGTGGAGCAAATCTTATCCCTTTATCCTCAAGTCATTTACCATTCCCGCTATGGCAACCGACGTTCTACCAATACCCAATTAGTCTGGCTGAAACTAGAGTGTCCATCCGATGCGTCAGTTAAAGGTTTATGCCTCAACTTTTTTCAATCCGTTGATGACATTTTGGAGACTTCCTACTACTTGAGCTATGGCGGTAGAGGACGACGAACCTTGAACGAGCTGATGCCAGATGTAGCCCGTGTCGCCTCCTTAGTCCATTTAGGTGTTTTGGTGATTGACGAAATTCAAGTCCTGAGCAAGCTCAGAAGTGGCGGACATGAAAAAATGCTCGATTTCTTTGTACAACTGATCAATATGATTGGGCTACCTGTCGTGCTGGTGGGAACTTACAAAGCTTGGTCAGTTCTCGGTAGCGAATTTCGTCAAATTCGTCGCGGTACTGGACAGGGAGATTTGGTTTGGGAACGGATGAAAGAGGACGAGGACTGGCTATTATTTGTTGAGTCACTGTGGCAATATCAGTACGTCCAATTTCCCTGCCAACTCACAGATGAATTGAGTCATGCTCTCTATTACGAAAGTCAAGGCATTACTGACTTGGCAGTAAAGCTCTTCATGTTGGCACAGGTGCGAGCTATCACGACGGGAAAAGAGAAATTGACTACAGGGATTATCCAGTCTGTAGCATTGGATTACCTGCGGACAGCCAGAGAGGTTTTAAATGCTTTAAAGTCGGGTTCGTTAGAGCGGTTAAAAAACTGCGAAGATGTCCGCCCAATTAACATCGAACCTTTTATCAAACAAGAGTTAGGGTATCTAAACGTTGCTAACTCAATTAGTCCTCAAACCGCCACGGCAAAAAACTCGGTCAACAAGAGCGTACTTGAGCCATCGATGCCTTTATCTCTTGATCCTGAACCCGAGGTAGAACAAGCTTGTAGCAGTAATTCTCCTCTAGTTCAAGTCGCCAAGAAAGCAAAAAAAAGACCCACAGCTACCTCACCAGCAGAATTACCAGAAATTGTCAGCAACGGAGCCTCAAGTGGCATGAGTGCCTATGAAACCCTCAAACAGGCAGGTTACATCGGCGGTAGCACTGAATTCATTTCCAGCGAAGAGGGGTTTATATGATTAGTTTCTTTCCAGACCCTTACCCCGACGAACTACTTTACAGTGTCTGCGCTCGCTTCGCCGACCGAGTGCAATATCCGGGTGAAAGTTCTGTAGTTTGGCAACTGTTTGGCACTCGCAATGGAGCGGCTGTTGTTGACCTGCCTTCTCGCCTCGGTCATTTAGTGGCTACCCTACCTCCAGGACACAGCTATACTGTTGACCAATTGATTGACGACCATACATTGCTGCCTTTTTACAGCCCATTTTGTCCGCCCTCCCGCATCAATCAAGTACGAGAGGATATGCAAACCACTAACGGTTCGCGGATTTATGGACGCTTGGGAATTTTAGTCAGTCATACTCCCCTATGGTTGCAATTCTGTCCTTTGTGTGCAGAAGAGGACATTCGGCAGTTTGGTGAATTTTACTGGCATCGTCTGCATCAAGTTCCTGGCGTCAAGGTTTGTCCGGTACACACTGTTTTTTTGGCGCAGAGTTTTGTACCTTTTCGCCATGGTCGCAGGTGCGGTCAGTTTATCTGTGCACAACAAGGCATTGCTATTTCTTCTCCAACTGAGCTTGATGAGTCCAATCCTTCTCATCAAGCTTTCCTGAGAATTGCCCGCGATGCGGCTTGGCTGCTTTCCCAACGTCACTTGAGCTTAGAATTGGAAAATTTACCTTATTGTTATCTCAAACTGCTTAGAGGATGTAAGTTAGCATCATCTGTTGGTCGGATTTATGTTCAGCCGCTCAACCAAGCTTTTAATGACTTTTATCAAGGAGAGTTTTTACAGCAGATCATGTGTGAACTAGACGTTTCTAGTTACCATCACTGGCTGTTACGTTTAACCCGATTTTTTCCAGGTAAAGTCCAACCTCCTCTTCACCATTTGTTACTCATTCATTTTTTGGGACATACCGTGGCTTCTTTTGTGCAATTCCAGAAGGATTTCTATGCCAGTGTCCAAATCTCAACATTGCCTGAAAATACTAGTTCTCTTGATTTAGATACTTTAGATACTTTGGAAAATTACCGCCAACAGTGGCTAAAACTCACAGCGACTTATCCGAAAACAGGACTCTCGTTCTTGCGGAAAAAATTCGGTCGCATTTATATTTGGTTGCACCAGCACGATTCACAATGGTTAGAAACTCATCTACCACAGCAAAGGCGTCACACAGTTTTGTCCCCCCAAAGACCTGCTAGGGTAGATTGGTCTATTCGGGATTCAGAGTTGGCTGCTGGTGTGAAAGAGTTAGCTGTTCAAATGAAGAATGCGCCAGGACGCCCGATATGGTTGACCAAGACGGCTATTACCCGAAAACTTGGATAGTATACCCTCATTCAAAAGCAAATTGATAAACTACCACTTACAGATCGGGTTTTAAGTGAAGTAGTAGAAACCCAGGTGGAGTATGCCATCCGGCGATTAGAGTGGGCGACTGAGTGCTTCCGCCAAGAGCATATTTATCCTCCACGGTGGCAACTTTTATCACGGGCTAGCTTGAAACCTCACACGGTTGCCCTACCCTCTGTCCAACAAGCTGTAGAAGTCGCTTTGAAATCTTTGGAACCCTGAGTGAGTTGCTCCTATGTGACAGTTAAGAACTTTATTATTTGGGAATCGATGCTATTTTATGATGTACTGGAGCTTAGTAAAGAACTCTGGAAGCCAATTCTGACTGTTTGCCTGACATAGAAGTTAGGGTGTAAGGCACTGAAAGTCAAGAACTTTATTATTTATGTACATTTTTTTTGGCATACTCAAGTGAAGTGAATCTAATAAATAAGATAAATAAAACGTATTGAACACGTTCCCTTGACGAATTTAGTCAAATCCGTGCAGAAAGTAAAGAAAAAAAATGAAATAGAATCAGTTGTACACCGCTAAAACTGATGAGGAATCTCCAACAACTCCACCGCCCGTTGTTGGGAGCATCCCGTTTTGGACAAAGCATTAC
>CAKZMA010000372.1 GCA_937127375.1 uncultured Coleofasciculus sp.
ACCCGCCCTGGCTCAAAATGGAGGTGTGTTTTAGGCGATCGCTCTTTTGATCAGGGATTAGTGCAAAGTGGGAGGGAGAGGGCGATCGCACGCTGGGGATAGAGGAGGTGCGATCGCGTGGAAGTCCAGGTATTTGTAGGGGCGGGTTTAGCCGCTTAATTTCGATGTTGGTGATAACGTTTCAACAAAACCCGCCCTGGCTGAAAATGGGGGTGTGTTTTAGGCGATCGCACCCTGGGAATAGAGAAAGTGCGATCACTATCAATGCAATTTACCCAATTACATCGCTAAAAGTTGATGTAATTACGTGGATTCCGATTATCAGTTTTCCAACGGAATGGAGAGACACGAGTCTCGAAATGTAAATGAGGGCCCGATGAGTTTCCTGTACTCCCCACTTTTCCAATCTGCTGACCGCCAGCTACTATCTGATTTGTGCTTACATCGATACGAGAAAGGTGAGCATAAATAGTTTGAAACTCATTACCATGATTAATTCTTACAAAATTCCCCCATCCATTGGGATGGTTTCCAATTTCAACGACTTTACCAGGTTTTGCCGCTTTAACAGAAACATAGGGATTACTGTGCCACGTTGATAAATCAATCCCATAGTGAGATCCACCTCGCGCACCAAATTCACCGCCTGGAAGAACGGTATATGTTCCTGAATCTAAAGGATTTTGCCATGCACTATTCCCACCGCCACCATTACTACTCCCTTCACTGACATAGTAAGCAGCAACATAACCTGTCTTACCATTAACCTTTACCTTATACCAATTTGTCCGATTTCCTGGCTGGTAAGCCTGACCAGAAACCTGTTCCAGAATAGTCAAGTTGGTTCCCTTAGATAACTTGCCAATGATAGACTTACTTAAATAAGGACCACTACGGAGACGCAAAGGAACACCGCCGACTTTATCATTAACATATCCTGGTTTGCTTGTCGTTCCACCACCCGGATTTCCCCCAGGTTGAATCGGAGGTCGAGATTTGGGATACCCATAGATGTAAGCACTAGGAACCCAGTAAGCCTTCCCATTATGCCAGTAACGATACCACAACGCATCAGATTTACCTGTCCAGATGTCAGTTACAGACTCTCCATACTTCCATCCGTCAAAATGGAGTGTCTTTTTATAAGGTTCCGCTAAACCACTCCGATCTGAATGCTTCGGACTATTGCGAAGCGCGACTCCAATTTCGGGACCAACCCAGCCAGAAAAAGATTCTGCATGGAACCCTGAAGGTTGACTCGGTGATGGATTGTCAGAAGTTACATCAACATAATACGCCGCAACATATCCTTTTTTGCCATTAGCTTCTACCTGATACCAATCCTTACGAGAACTCCCCGTCGGTGTCGTGTAGCTTCCTCCCGTAACCGATTTCAAAATCTTCAGAGAGGTTCCCTTTGAGAGTGACCCGATAATCGTTGCACCCACATAAGAATTAGCACGGAAATTCAACGATATAGAGCCTACCTTAGAATTCACGACACCCGATTTTGTCGGAGATGGATTCGGTTTTGGTGTAGGTGCAGGCTTACTCGGTGGAGGCGTAGAACCTGTTGCGTTACCTGTCAAGAATTTCTCAATCCCACGCGCCACCGCAGTAGCCGCTTTCTCCACATTGGCACGACTCATTCCGGCTGCATCGATAAATAAAGATTCAACCAGAACGGCGGGAACATTCGTTGGCGCATTTCGCAGAACAGAGAAATTCGCTGTCTTCACACCCCGATTAGGAATGATGGTGTCTGGGAAAATCGCATCTAACTCACTATTAATCGCTTTGGCGAGTTCAGCATCTTTAGCTGGCGCATTGGGATGGGAAAAGACTTCATGCCCTTGAGCATTACTGTTAAATGCATTTTGGTGTAACGAGACAAAAATATCATGTCCCGCCGCCCGTTGACCAATTTGTGCCAGAGATAAGCGTTCATCTAACACGTTTACCTCGGCACCAAGTTGTCGTAAATGGTCAGCAACAATCTTAGCTTGATGTAAGTTTTCGACAGCTTCTGTTGTTCCATTCCCACTCGCACCAGGATCAAATCCATTGTTGTCGATTCCATGTCCGGGATCTAAGATAATTTTCTTCCCAGCTAGTGTCTTGACATTTTGAGTCGGCGTAGGTTGAGGTTTAGGTGTTGAGGACGTGCCTGTTCCTTGTTGCGGTGCTTGAGAATTTAGTGTTTCATCAGGATTCTTGTAGAACTTCTCAAATATCTGCTTGAGGAAGTTCACCCAAGAGGAACTACCAGACGTACCAAATACCTGCAAGAAATTAGTTAAGGCGGCTTGTTTGACTTGCTCTGGATTAGGTTGAGGTTCGGGTTCAGGTTCGGGTTCAGGTTCAGGTTCAGGTTCGGGTTGCGGATTGGGGTCATTCCCCGGTATATAAACCACTTGACCTACGGGTAATTGGGTTGCTTCGTCACTGGTAAAGGGTACATTTCCGGCTGAATCTTTGGTGATTTCTGTCCAACGATTTCCATTCCCTAACTCCCGTTGAGCAATTCCCCAAAGCGTGTCGTCGGCTTTCATTTCATAACGATAACGAACCGCCCGTTCCATTGGAGTGACTTTCCCTTCACCACTCCAAGTAATCGGAACAACTTGTAACTCAGGATTGTATTCTTCGGCTTTTGTTGCCTTAGCCAGATGAATTGCTGCCGCCATGTTTAGTAATCCTGACCCAGTTTCTAAATCAGGATTAGCGGTTTTGAGATCAGTCGCCGTTGATTTGAGAATGTCAATCACTTGACGGTAACTTAACTCAGGGTTCGCCGCCCAAACTTGAGAGACTGATCCTGTAACTTGAGCCGTTGCCACGGAGGTTCCATCCATTGCGCCCAGATGATTTCCTACAGTGGACAGAACTGGATCTTCTAAAGTGCCGCTATCAGCAACAATATCCAAACCGTTGCCATAACTTGAATAATCAGCACGGTCAAACCCTTTCCAAGCTGAGGTTTCACCATCAATTTGTTCGGCAGAACCAACGGTAATGATGTTATCAAATTGTTGGGAGGCTTGTCCTAACGCGGACATGACTCCGCCGTCATTTCCAGCAGCAACTGCCACTAAAACATTATTTTGGCGGGCATATTCTAACGCTGCCATTTCTACAGGCGTAAATTCATAACGAGTGGTAACGTTTCCATCCGCATCAATTTGAGTTAAA
>CAKZMA010000373.1 GCA_937127375.1 uncultured Coleofasciculus sp.
TATATCCTATTGTAGGGGCGGGTTTAGCCATTTAATTGATGGGTATACCGATAACTTATCAACAAAACCCGCCCTCTTTTCGTTTAAATTTGAGACAAATGACGAATGACCAATAACGAATGACCAATAACGAATGACCAATGACAAATGACAAATGACCAATGACCAATGACCAATGACCAATGACCAATGACCAATGAACCAACTCGTTAATCAAATGCTTCTTGGTACAGTTGCTTTTACAGTCAGCGTGGGTGTGGGATTATTCGTTAACCCCAACAAAGCCTTGGTTAATGGAGTCGTTACCGTTGTAGCAAGTTATGCTGGCGTTACTGTAGCGGATAGGCGACGCCTCCAAGCAGAAAAACAGCGCAAAAACGCTTTACTCAATCAAATCCAAGAATTTGAGGAAGAAGAACGGCTGCTGTATGAATCACTCATCCAGGGAAGGGAAACACAACATCAACTCGAAGCCAGTAGTCATGCATTACAAACTGAACGGAGTCAGCTTCTGAGTCGGGTGTCTGAACTGCATAACCAACGAAATAGCCTGTATCAAGAAATCAGTGAAATTCAACAGCACAAGCAGGAACACCTAGAGGAAGTGAGTACCCTGCGATCGCAAATTCAGCAGATAGAGAAACACCAAAGCGAACTGAATCAATCCCTTTGGGCAAAAACTGCCCAACTCCAGCCAGCGGAAACTCGCTTAAATCACTTACATACTGAACTTGAACAACTTCAAACTGAAATAGCCGATAAACTGCATCACCACGAACATCTTAGTCAAGACTTAGCCGAACTGGAACACCGTAAGCAAGACTTAGGCGGCGAAGCTTACGACTTACATACCCAAATTCAAGCCTTAAAGCAACGTTTAGAGCAACTGAATCAAGCTTTTTTGTCTTTACGGATACAGCAACAGCGAGTGCAGGAAAATCTCACTCCGCTCAAATCCGAATTGGAACAAATGCAGCAACAAGTTACTGAAAAACAGCAACAACAAAAGCAACTCAATCAAGATTTGACGCGATTAGATCAGCTTAAACAGCAGTTAGAATCCGATTATGCCGCTCTGCAACAGCAAATGCAAACCCTAGGAGTACAGAAGTTAACCGCAACTGAAACAGTCTTCCCCATAATTGAACCTAATTTATCCGTATTTTTACCACGAGAATGGCAGAATTTGCTGGCATTTACTCAACAGCTTAGTCAGGATGAGCGAATGGCATTTAAAGCAATTGTGTCAGAAGATAATGCCGCTTTAAATAAAATTTATGATCAAAAAGGGATAACGTCACAGGATTTAATTCACTCCCTTAATCAAAAGTCTCTTTCCGTCCTCGGAGATTCTTTATTTTTCAGCGATAGTACCTCAGTTACGCCTCAACTCCATAAAGACTATAGTTCAGCATTAAAAGAACCAACATCTATTTATTTTAAAGACTTGATTGGACTTAATGATCGTCAAGTTAAATCTGACATCGTATCCACGAGTTTTATTCACCTTACATCTTGAACCAGTAATAATACCAATGTTGCGTTCTATAGCAGTAGACACATCGATTAGGACAAACGAACTGTTGTAGAGACGTTGCATGCAACGTCTCTACCATACATTTGTGTAGCAGCGATTTCAATCGCCGTGGCAAAAGGGGTGATCAAGGTGGATTTGGTATGAATATTTGATATGAATTAACACTGCTCAATCCAATTAACTAAATCTGCCATATCCGTAAAATCTAATAAAGCCTCACTTAATTCATCTAAAGCTGTTGCCGATAAACCATTAATTCGTGATTGCATATCTGGAGTAATTTCACCAATTCGGCGAATCAATAAACGGTTAATCATAGCTAACTTTTCCTGCATTCTTCCTTGTTGTACTCCTTCGTGTAAACTTTGTTCCACTCGCTCAACTCCCCAAGGTAAAAGAGTTCCTGATTCGTCCCACCACCGTAACCAATAGCAGGTTATTTCCGCCTTAGTGCCGTACCAAACTCCCAAATATAAACCCATTGCGGCAATCCAGTAGCGTCCATTCGCATCAGGTTGTCGCAGTTCATAATGTCCGGCTACTAAGTCATGGACTTCTAATGTGTCATCATTGGGGTTAAAAATAACATAAATTGGGACTTGCAAAATCCGCTCATAAAAATACCATTTTCCATAGGGATAAGTCGATTTCGCTGAGTATTCCCCCTGTTCAGTCTCAGAGAGAAACTCCATAACAATGGCTGGGATATCTCCCTCTGTATGAGGGGTATAACTGCGACGAGTAACTTCTGGCGCGATAGGTAACACATTGGGAACATAAAACCAATCTGGTGCTTTGACCACTATTTTGCCATCCACGGTGGCGCAGATAGCAAAGTTGGAGGCGAATAGCATGGAAGAGGTGATAAAGCCAGCGATTTCTAGAATCTCTCGCAGTGCTGATGCGAGTAAGGGATGATAAATATTCTCCACAGGTTCATCAGGTAAGTGAAAATCATCAGGCAGTTTTTTCCATTCAATCCTGTAGGATACTTTTGGCGGTGTGAGTTGAGATTGAATCATATCACTCATTGTGAATAATACTGGCAGAAATCAAAGCTTTGGCGCAGTGATACTGATTTGGGATAAAGAGGGGTTTGGTTGAAATGTAATCGGTGATACCCACGCAGAAAGTGGCTAAACCCATCTTGATAAACCCCACCTTTTATTACGATACGTCAGTCTTAACCTGAAACTGAGTCGTTCTTGTCATATTTCGTTACTAAACGGTAGACTGGAGTGCAAC
Organism: uncultured Coleofasciculus sp.; assembly: GCA_937127375.1. Lineage (GTDB taxonomy): Bacteria > Cyanobacteriota > Cyanobacteriia > Cyanobacteriales > Coleofasciculaceae > Coleofasciculus. Next base: position 2,783 of record CAKZMA010000373.1, read on the forward strand.
AGCTATCACCCCATCGATTATGCTTCAGGCATTATTATTTGATTTAGACGGCACCTTAGCGGATACTGACCCTATCCATTTTCAGACGTGGCAAGATATCTTGCGCGAGTATGGCTTAGAGTTTGATCACGCCTTCTACCAAACTCATTTTAGCGGTCGTCTCAATGCGGCGATTGTCAAGGATTTATTACCTCATCTGTCTCTAGAGGCAGGAAAACAGTTAGGGGATTATAAAGAAGCAGAATATCGGAAACGTGCTGCTCAACAATTGAAACCGTTAGGCGGATTGCTAGAGGTGTTAGATTGGGCAAATCAAAAGCAACTGAAGCAGGCGGTGGTGACAAATGCACCGAAAGATAATGCCCAATTTATGTTGCAAGTTCTCGGTTTAGACAAGCACTTTACTACTGTTGTTTTAGCGGAGGAACTGGAAAAGGGTAAACCTGATCCCATGCCTTATCAGGTAGGGTTAGAATTATTGGGTGTATCCCCAGTTTCAGCCATGGCGTTTGAAGACTCCTTAACTGGCGTTCGTTCCGCCGTCGGTGCAGGAATTTTAACGATTGGTGTGGCGACGACTCATGAACCACAGGCGTTAATGGCGGCGGGGGCGAAGTTGGTGGTTAATGATTTGACTGACCCCAAGCTGGAAAATTTACTCCATTGTTTTGGGCGGGAAATGAACACTATCGCATTTTGACAGAGGAGATAGTGATTGTCTGATAACTTGAGTTAACTTATGATACGTCAAACACAAGGAGCAGGCTTTAAACTTGCAGCCACTGCCATTATCTGGGGATTTGCTACGGGAATGCTAGGGATTTGCATTCCATTAGTTTCGATGACTGACAGTGGTTTTATTTTACCTTTAGCGGTGATTATAGGAGCCAGTTTCACGACTGCTGTCGTTTGGTTATCGTTCAATCGAGTGTCTAGTCATAGCGTTGATTTGAGCGACAGTATTGAAGCTTTAAAGGAACAGGAAGCGACTTTAGATACTATGGATAAGTAGGGGCGTAGTAACCAAGCATTTACCACCAAGACTCAAACCTTTAGATAAAAGAGGTATTCTGTAGGGGCGAGTTTTACCCCATTGGTGTCAACTTAAGCTCAATCCCTCACCAGAAGCCCCTCTCCCAACCCCCCTCGTTTCCCCCTGATGCCAAAACTCTTTTTTTGTCGATAGCGCGGATGGGTAGGTGTTGATTTGATGCGGTTGGGAAAAGTCGCTGAATCGCCCAGTATTTTCCAAAACCCTTATTAGAGTAGCGATCCAGAAAAATTTTACCCCTATTTTTAAGCTTGCCAGCCTACTACGGTATATTAAAGATTTGGGCAACATCAAAATACTTCTGGGCGCAAGCCTTGCGCCCCTACATTTCTTTTTGCTTGTATCGTAGATCACTCGACATAAAAGTGCGATCGCGTCGTTACTCCATGGCAGTGCTTTAATGTTTGTAGCGTATACTGGCTATGGTCGAATTGCCACATTGGGAGAAGAGGTGCATCAACCGCAACGCACTATCCCGATCGCGTTATCTCGCGTATTATTGGCTATGGGGCGTCGGCGGGATATGCCAAGAATCGTAGCGCGTCTGAATGCAGGGGGAACAATACCCTATATATCGGTGATCTGTATTGGAGTTGCGATCGCGGCGTTGGTTCTGATTGCTAATGTCAAAATAACCGGGTCATTTAGGTTCACGAAATCACTAACTTAATGCAGCGATGATCGGCGATAAGGTGTCAGTAGGTGAAAGGGGGAAACGATTGTCCGGAGTCACAAAGAGACGCCGCAGACGAATTCGGAAAAAATCATCAGCCAATGGCTGTCTGGTAGCATTAGGTACGATCGCCGCATTAATCGCCACGGGTGCGATCGTTACTGGGGGAATATGGCTAGGGATTCGCCTGATGATTGATCCCAATGCAGCGATCTGGCTGAATCGTATTTTACCCGGATGGACAAAGATTCCCATCGCTGATGCTTCACCCCCACAAACCCTGGCAACCATACGCGACGAATTGCGCCAAAATGGGTTAATCGCGGGAGAACTTGTATCCCTCAATACAGGACAACCCTATCGAGAAACCCCTATTCTATTACCTATCTTAAAATCTAAACCGAACTGTCAAACCAATTGCCAAAAAATTGTCGAACTGAGACTTTATCAACCCATCGAATTTCAGCAAGCCGAACTTGCTTACCAATTGGTCACTCAGCTGGCTATCAATGAACAGGAAGAATATTTTGTCCTCTCCTCCACCGACGCGATTACTGGAAGTGCATCTCGTTCCTTACCCTTTACTCGATTTAACCGTTTAGAAAATAAAGCCCCCGCCACAGGATTTTGGTTTAACCTCTGGGGAGTTCGCCTCACCGATGAATCCCCGAAAACTTATGGACAAATCCTCCATTACAACCCCGAACAAATGCACCTGAGTGTTATGCTGGACTGGCAAAGTCCCACAGATAAACCCCCTTATTGGCAACAAGTCACCGGGGAATCCACCCCAGAATTAGTGATTAATCAAACAGTAGGATTAGAACCGAAATTCCAGGTGTACCAGGTTCAACCCCGCCAGTTTCTCCTCAATCCAATTCAATTAACCGAAATTTCACTAAATACACGGGCTGATGATAGTCCCACTTATCGGAATTCCTTAATGTTAGCCCGGAATGGGTTATGGTCGTGGGCGTATCGACGATTGCAACAAGAACAGAAAAACACGGAGTCGGCGACAGTCCAAGCGCAACTAGACTTAATTCGACTTCATGCCCAATTTACTGAGGCGCAAGCCAACCAAACCTGGGCAAGTCAAGGACAACAAGTTCTCGCCTATCTAATTGATGGACGCTGGACAGATGGCTTACAGGTATTTCAAACCGCCGCCGTTAATGGTTCCGCCCAAGACATTGCTAATTTACTCAAAACCGATACCGAGGAATTATGGCGACGGGTAGAAGCTGCCCTCAATATTAGTCCCAATGATCGCACCGTAAAAACTTGGGGGGCTTTAATTCTCGCCGCCCAAGAAGGGCGGACTAAAGCCATTTCTTGGTTGCAGCAACTTCCATCCCCTGAATCAGAATCTGATCAGCCTCAACCTAACAATAATGCCCAAATTTATGCCTACCTGGATTATCTGGATACTGCATTAGCAGAGGTTCCAGCCATCATCCCTCATTTAAGTCAAATTGTCGGGACAGCACAATCCGTGGAAACTGTCAAGCCTGAAGAGTGGCGACAACCGGAAGCCAGAAATAGTACAGCCACATTTCCCGTCACTTTAACCGCCCCAGCTTCAGGATTCCAAAAAGCCCCCCAAGAGGTTTGGTATCAGGTAGAAGTCGCCGCCTTTAATGATGGTCAACGCTGGCGTCAAACACCCTTTACCGATTTACAATTGTCCACAGTTGTTGCAACTCAGCGTCTTTGGCAATATCTGGGTTTAGACACTGATCCATACCTGCAAATTGCCGTCTGGTCAGCGGAGGGACGCCAGGAGACGATCGTCGCGACGGTTCAAGGGGTGTCCTATCAAGAGGGTGTAATCAAGCTTTTAGCCGCAGGACAAGCCTTACCCAATAGAGAAAAGAGTTCGCCTATGGCATATTCTCAAACGGCGCTGCGCTGGCTAGAACCGGGTTCAATTAGCTTATCCGATTTAAACCAACTGCAACCGCAATGGGTGGCGGCGATTTTACCAACACTGTGGCAGGAATTGGTTAAAAGTGGCAAGCGATCGCCTGAAGTCGAACCCACGATTCCGATGATGCTGCAAGAGATCGGACATTGGTTAGTACAGCCTCTGGATTTAACCGGAAACGATGAACCGGAAGCCGTTTTAACCTTGTATGAGGATACAGCGAGTACCAATCAAACCCTGAATATCAAACGCCCAGACACGAACACGCAGGAGTATAAACCTCGGACATTAATATTTTCAGAGAAGGGGGCGTTACTCTACAGTGAATTTTCCACCCATGGGAATACATCATTGACTGCGATCGCGGATTTGGGGGATGGGGGAACGGCGGCGTTAGTCCTGGCGGGTGAGAATAAATATAGGCTTAAGCGTTGGTCAGATCAACGTAAACGTTTTGAGTAAAGGCAGATTGATCATCCTTAGCATTGTTCTAACGTTTCACGGCAAGTCGGGATGGTATTCATGCTACAATTAAAGCTAAAAATACTAAATTTATCAATTAGTTAGATAGCACCGTCGAATATTTCTGAATTTCATACGGCTGTCGGTCAATTCCTTAACTATTATGTCGCTTTGGAAGAACAACAGCCGGATAGGGTTTTATATTTAGCTGTTCCCCTAGGGACTTATCAAACATTTTTCAACCTGCCATTTGTGGAAACTATTATTGAGCGCTTTCAACTCAGGTTGCTGGTTTATGAGCCTAAAGATGAGGTGGTTTTAGAATGGAAAGGATAGAAGAATATCGTACCTATATCCAACAGTTATTAAGTGACTATGCGAAAGGAAGTCCATCGGATGACGAAGTAGAAACAGAACTAATTTTTGACAAAGAACGGGATCATTATCAGGTTGTTTATACCGGTTGGAAAAATCGCCAGCCGATGTATGGATGCGTATTGCATCTAGATATTAAAAATGGAAAAATTTGGATACAGCATGATGGAACAGAAATTGGTATAGCCAATGAATTGGTCAAGTTGGGCGTCCCAAAAGAGGATATTGTTCTGGCGTTTCATGAACCTTTTGTCAGGCAATATACAGGGTTTGCTGTGGGTTAATTCAACCTGTAGAGGTGACCCACCTGCACGAATTAACAAGGCCCGGTCGCTCAATTGAATCAGGGTTCGTAGTCTAAACTCCAGTTGTAATAAAAATTTGTGAAAGCGACTCCTAAGCAGTTATTCAGAAAGAGATTTGAGACGATAACCTAAACCGTGTACCGTTTCAATTAAATCTTCTGGAGCGCCTACGGCTCGAAGTTTGGAGCGCAGGCTTTTGACATGAACCTTAATCGTATCTTCTTTCGGAGGATTATCGATAGACCAAACATGCTCAATAATGGCACTCCGACTCATGATTTGTCGTCCATTGCGGATCAGTAATTCTAAAAGACTATATTCTTTGGGAGTCAAGCGTAAAGTTTGATCACCGTAGCAGACTTCATAAGTCCCTGGATCTAAACGCAATTGTCCCCACTCTAAAATAGGGGGGGAAACCGTTTGCCCTCGTCGCAGTAGCGCTCGGATTCTAGCCAGTAACTCTGGAATATCCAGAGGCTTAACCATATAGTCATCAGCGCCTGCGTCCAAACCGATAACTTTATCCGTACTGGTATCGCGAGCCGTGATCATCAAAACTGGCATCTGATAACCATAGGAACGCAAGCGTTGGCACAAATGAATCCCATCCAATTTTGGCAACATCATATCGAGCAAAATTAGGTCGTAATCGAGGGTATTTACTTGCACCCAAGCCGCCTCTCCATCGGAAACCGTATCAACGGCATACCGTTGTATTGCCAGGGCTTCAGCCAAAGCTTCAGCCAAATAAATATCATCTTCGACTAGAAGAATTCTCACCTATAGAAATACTATTCCCTTTTATGAATTTATCACGAGGTCGCCTCAAAATAAACTTGCTCAAGAGAACAGAGAGGGAATGACTTGGACATCAATTGGCTTAACTGAGTTAAGAATTGTAAAAAATATCAAGCGTTTGCTCCTGTTCTATGTAAATAATTCCCTGTTCCCTGGCAGGATTTTAGGTATCCTAATCTAAATGGGGAACCGCTTATTTGAAGCCGTGATGCACTAGCTGCTGTTATTTCGGAGGAGAACTCAAATGCCAAAATCTATCGGTATCAAAGTTATTATCGGTGGTTATTGTCTGGCATTACTTATCTTTATAGGGGCTAGTGTCATGTCCTATAGCCACCTAACTCAACTGATGGAAACTTCCCGATGGATGGACTATAGTGACAAGTTACAGGATGCTCTGCAAGATTTATTGTCTCAGCTCAACAGCGCCTCTGCGATCGCTCAACACCAGCCGTGGCTTTTGAAGCAGATCCCAGCGCAAGCACAACTGTTGTTACAAGAGCAGTTAGGGGCTATAGTTACTCAAATCCAGAGAACCCAATTGAGTCTAATTCTGGGGGATAGTCTCAGCATCGCCATACTTATGGTGCTGTGTGGGTTGCTCCTGAAGCAGCATTCTAGATTCAAAGCCGAGTTAGAATTAAGTCGCGATCGCCCTCTGTCTGAAACAACTCTAGAGCAAATGGCGCAACGAGAGCAACTCATCCTCAGTAGCGCTCAACGCATCCGCCAAACCCTGGATCTGGACACCATTCTCGAAACCACAGTAACCGAAGTCCGAGAATTTCTGGGCGTTGATCGAGTCCTAGTCTATCGGATTTGGTCTGACGGTACAGGAAGTACTGTAGCTGAATCTGTCACTCCGGATACCGCTCCCATTCTGGGACAAACGTTTCCGGCGGAAGTGTTTCCCGAACAGATGCATCAATTGTACTGTCAAGGACGGATTCGCACCGTAGTCAATCCAGAAACCGATGACGTGGCTCCCTGCTTAGTGGAATTCCTCCAGCAGTTAGGTGTCAAATCTAAACTCGTCGTACCCATTCTGCAACAAGAAAAGCTTTGGGGACTACTGATTGCTCATCACTGTTCTCAACCCAGACAATGGCAATCCTTAGAAATTGACTTACTGTATCAATTAGCCATCCAAGTTACCATCGCCATTCACCAAGCCCAACTCTATCAACAGCTTCAGACGGAATTAATTGAACGCAAATCCATTGAAGACCAACTGCGTCAAGCCCGTGATCAGCTAGAAGTCAGAGTTCAAGAACGGACGGCTGAACTGATGCAGACAAACGCTGATCTCCAAACGCAAATCCATGAACGCCGGGAAGCAGAAGCCGCATTAAGAATTAGTGAAGAACGCTTTCGGGTTGCGCTGCATGACTCACCCATCACAGTATTTAATCAAGACAAAAAATTGCGTTACACCTGGGTCTATAATCCGGCGAGTCGGATTAATACCGACGCACTAATTGGAAAATCAGAATTAGAAATGTTTGCACCGGAAAATGCCCAAAAGCTAATGCCAATTAAACATCGTGTCTTGACCACAGGAGTCGGTGAGCGCCAAGAGATATCAATTATCGTAGAAGGCAAAGTCCGGTACTACGATTTAACCGTGGAACCCTTACGAAACCATGCCGAAGAAGTGGTTGGCATTACCTGTGCCGCCACCAACATTACCGAAATTAGAATTCGGGAACAAGCACTCCGGGAAAGTGAACGGTTTATTCAACGCATTGCTCACGCGATGCCAACCGCTTTGTATCTTTATGACTTAGTTGAAAAGCGAAATATTTACAGCAATCAACAAATTACTCAAGTTATCGGCTACTCCCCAGAAGAAATCCAAGCCATGGCACCGACATTTCCGCAAAATCTGATTCACCCAGATGATCAATCTAAATGTACCACTGCCATTAAACGATTTGCCACCGCTAAAGAGGGAGAAATTATTGAGACAGAGTATCGCATCCAACATAAATCGGGGGAATGGCGGTGGCTGTATAGTCGCGAGATGGTGTTCACTCGCACGGCTGATGGTTTACCCCAGCAAATTCTCGGTACTGCTCAAGATATTACAGAACACAAGCAGGCAGAATCAATGCGTCTGGCACTGGCACAAGAGCAGGAACTAAGACAACTCCAGCTTAATTTCTTTTCTATGGCATCTCATGAATTTCGCACACCATTGAGTACCATTTTAGCCAGTGTTCAATTACTGAAATATTACTATCCCGAAGAATTAAATCAGAAAATTATTCGTAATATTGATCGTATCGAAAAAACAGCTAAAAACATGACGCAAATTTTGGGCGATATTTTAACAATTAGCCGAGCAGATACTGGCAAATTGGAGTTTACTGCTCACTCTGTTGAATTAGAATGTTTTTGCTATCAGTTAGTTGAGGAAATGCAATTAAATGCTGGCTCTGATTACTCAATTAACTTACTGAGTCAACATAAATCTACTATTGTTTGCTTAGATGAGAAGTTATTACGTTCTATTTTAATTAACTTACTGTCTAATGCCATTAAATATTCTCCGATAGGGGGTCAAATAGATTTAATAGTAACCTGTAGTCAATCCACAGTGACATTTAAAGTCAAAGATTCAGGCATTGGGATTCCTGTAGAGGATCAAGAAAAATTGTTTGGTATATTTCATCGCGGTACGAATATTGGCAACATTCCCGGAACCGGATTAGGATTAGCGGTTGTCAAGAAATGTCTAGACATACAAGGGGGTACGATTTCAGTCAATAGTGAAGTAGGAGTCGGTACAATGATGACAATTACAATACCTTTGCCATCGGCATGACTTATACTGAAGTTTAGGCGACGACAAATTCACGGGTAACATGTCAGTTTTGCACAAAATGTTCTCGTAGGTTGGGTAGAGCGATAGCGAAACCCAACAGGCTAACGATGACGTTGGGTTACTCTACGAGAAGGCTTCGCCTACGTTCCTCAACCTAACCTACAAAGATGACATGCTTCCAATTCACTCAGCGAGAGAGAGCCACTTTTGAATAGTGCTTGATTTAGGGAAATGAATAATTTAGCGACCTATCTACACCCACAAACATTCTGTACGTCCAAGCCAATTGAATCAATTTCCTTCATGGGGCATTCTTTTCCCTACTACAACCAAGTTCGACAGGCTCTTACCCAAGCTCTTGCTGAATATCCTACACTTCCATTAAGAAAAGCCCAGCGGCGCAATTTCCAGAGCGTTCATACTCCTGAGTATCTCCGAAAAATTGGATTACAAGCTCTTGAAAAACCACTCGATGAGGTGAGTGCTGCCCTACCTGAATTGAGTATTGAGTGCCAAGGTTTGGAGTACGGTTTACCCGGATATCTCTATGGTTTAGGGGGCATGATGGAAGCAATTGATCAGATGAAAAAAGGGAACCTGGAACGTGCCTATTGCTTCAGTATGGTTGGACATCATGCTTACAGTAATTGGGGACACGGTTATTGCCTTTTAAATCCTCTGGCTGCGGCGGCACGATACGCTCAGGTGCAAGGATTTGAGAAAGTTTTGATGATTGATTGGGATATTCATCATGGGGATGGTTCTCAGTCAATTTTTAGCGATGATTCCAGTATTTATTGCATTAGCATTCACAGTGCTGTAGACCTTTATATGGCGAAAGCCTCAGACTTAAAATATGGGACAACTACGGCGGCTGAAGCGGTTGGACACTGTAATATTCCTATCCTAAATACATATTTTCCCGTTGAAGTTTTAGAGGAACTGGGACTAACGGGTAAGTTTTACGATGGACATGAGAGCATCGACATTTTTCAGCACTCTCTAGATTGCCTTCCATGGAAACCGGACTTGATTACTATTTTCTCGGGTTATGACTCACATCGGGATGATTGTGGTAAATGTACAACAGGTTGGACGAATGCTGATTTCTGCAAACTGACTGAAATTGTATTAGATTCTGCCAAGAGATATAGGTGTCCAGTACTTTCTTCTCATGGAGGTGGCTACAGATTACCTGTCACCGTTGCAGCGGCTGTTGCTCATGTCAAGACTTTAGCAACATATAAACCTTGATAACCCCCTTTTACCTTGGTGGAGTACAGCCAACATTTATGATATCAAGTCATCTGAGCGTAAAGTGTATTCAACTGAGTTGCAAGCCGCTATAGGCAACAGGGAACAGACGCATATCAGGCAAAGCACACAATATCCAAGCTAACCCTATAAGTTGGGTTTCGTTCCTCAATAAGTTGGGTTTCGTTCCTCAATAAGTTGGGTTTCGTTCCTCAACCCAACCTACTTGTGTTGACTACAAATTACTCCTTACCAAGGACTTCCAATCATAGTAAATGCTGCCCAATAATAGGGATGGGAGAGAGACTGATCCCCTTGACTTTGTATTGTTGACGGTAAAGGAACAGGTTGTCCACTTCCTCGTAATTGTCCACCTTCTAAGCGTACCTCACCCTTGAGCATCGCTAACTGTGCTTGTCGTAAAGCTTCAGATTTAATTGGAGCGGTTTGCAACTTCCGATAAAACTCGGTCATCAATCCAGAAGTTCCTTCATCACTGACGTACCACAAACTCGATAGCGCTGACTTAGCACCTGCTTGCACAGCTAATCCAGCAAACCCCAACTCCGCGTTTTCATCACCCACGGCTGTACGACAGGCTGACAGGATTAACAATTCAATTGGGGTGCGACGCTCATTCCAGCCTAATTCTCGCAGTTGGTTTAAACGCAGTAAATCATTCCACAAGAGAATATAGGAATTTTCTAGAGGACCCGGTTTGAATTCACCATGGGTAGCTAAATGCACAATTGTGGCATCTTGGCTTTGGGTTTTGAGAGTTTCTAGGGTAACTTTTTCATTCAGGAAAGTTTCTCCATCGCGAATACTTTCAATCGTTTGAAGTTCCAGGGGAACCGCAGGTAAAGGACTCAGATTCAGCTCTTTCGCCAGACTACTGGATTCAGCCACTCCCATCGCTAAAACGGGAGCATTTTGAATATTGTTATAGCTGGTGTCGGTAATACTGAGACTAGGCATTAACCCCACACTGTATTTTTCCACTAAAAAGTTTTGACCATCATGGAGAGCCGCCACAGGTAAGGAACGCAAACCACTATCCATAATGAACACCAGATTTTGAATGCCTTGCGCCTCTAACTCAGCTTCTAAGGGAGCGATTAACCATTCATAGAGTTGTTGAGCGGGTTCTAAATAACTGGTCGTTCTCCGTTTAATCGGATTAGTGATTTCGCGGCGTAATTTTGTCGCCGTTTGTACAATCCTTTCTTGGGTTACATCAGGAAGGGTGACAATCTTTTTATTCTGAGCCGAAACCATTCTCAGTTCCAGGCGTCCGCCAACAAAGGTGGTATACATAAAGGCTGGTTTTACCCCCGTTTGTTTCTCAATTTGCGCCAGTATTTTAGGTGCATCAGCGGGATTGTTAACACTGGGTTTGGGTCCTAAATATCCTGAAAAGGCATCAGTAAGAACGCTGTCAAGCGTAGAAATTTCCAGGTCAGCATCAGCTACTTGACTAGTCAATGAAAGGTTAGGATAGAGACTTGTTAATGGCAGATTGTTTTGAGAGGGTATCCGAGAAATAATTTCAATGTTTTCTTGTCGAACAGGACGAGTAAAAGATTGAACGGGTAAGATTGTTCCGGTAAATCCATTGCCGTTTGTAATTGCACCTATTGTGCCATTTTGGGTCGCATTTCCAACTTCAAAGGGATCAAAGGCGGTACCACCACCATGTCGAATCACAATCGGATCACCACCGGTAGCAAGACTAGCTTGTAAGCCAGTTTGGGAAACGAATGTACCTGTTGCTCTCAAATAACCATCCGTGGTGATGTTAATCGTAATTTCAGTCCCTTCTGTTTCTGTTGGACTTAATGAGATGGCGGCTGGATTTCGCGGTAACCCTTGAGCATTGATAAACGTCAAATCAATGCCAGGAGCTTCTCTGAGGAATTCGGGTTGACCATTATTGAGCGTGATTAAACCCGCGAAACCCCCAGTAGAACTGGAGTTAACCTCTG
>CAKZMA010000374.1 GCA_937127375.1 uncultured Coleofasciculus sp.
GAGATTCTCTGTTAGGAAGTGCGCCCGAATCAGATGGGGATTATTTTAAAGTTCCCAAGATCTTAAAAGAAGAATAAAGTTGAGACGGGTTTCTTTCAATGATTAGTTTTACAGTGATCAGTGTTTTCAGGGGTTAGTGATTAGTTCAATTTAATCTTCTGTACTTCTGAATTTATACTGTTCACTGTTTACTATCAGGTAGCTTTAAGCAATAAACTTGGCTAAAAATATTAGATCTAAAAGCCGAATAAGCTGAATAAAAAAGAATTTAAACCGGGCAGGACACAATAATATTTATAGACAATTACTTAATTCATATAAGTGATCAAGTTAGAGGGAGAGAAAAAGCATGGCAAAAAGGTTTCTGTTTATTTGACTTACTAACCTACAGTCCAGAACTCAATTGGATTGAAACAGAATGGCATCAAATTAAAACTCATTAAATTTCTGGAAGAATGTTCGAGGATGAAGATGATTTAGCGATCGCCGTCAAGGAAAGCCTGAAAAATAGAAGTCAAAAATTGGGTGATTATCTTCATCAGTATTAGATCAATTTAAAATCGATAATTGTTGCAAATCAAAGGTTTGCTTTTTAACCTTTAATCACGACTATAGCAAGTCGCGAGTCGTCTATTTACAGATCGCCATTGTAAGAAATTGCTCAAAGCCTTGCACTATAGGCATTTCTCTCTTCTGTTCCCTGATCCGGCGTTCCCTGTTCCCGCCCGCGTTGCGCTATACCTACTGATCTCCTCTAAGGTTTCAAAATGCTGATTGACCAAAGGTTCATCTATATAATGTCCATATAATGTCCATATAATGTCCATAAGCGTTCTGCTGGTTATAGTGGAATGTTTCAACTAAAATAGGGCAATAGATTCTGGAAGAGGACTCAAATGATGGGACGAGGACGCCGAAATCAAGTCCATTTAAAAATGGAAGTGATCGGTACTCTGGCTTGGAAAGTCCGAGCCTGCGATGACCGCGAAATGCGATTATTTTAGTAAATCTTTACAGAACTTTATATTGTGAAGCCGATGGCCAGAAAGGGCTGGACAAGGATTTAATGAGTCCCATTTCAGCATAGACTAGGAGTAAGAATAAAGTTTCGCATTGACAACAAAAACTTCTAGACTTTTGCTGATCATTATGCTTAGATGTATTTAAATATCCATAGGTTTCAAAAAACTACTCTATGCTGATTAGTATTTTTGGGAGTAGATTCGTTTCGGTATTTTGAATAATACGTTTAAATGCTAGAGACATTAAGTACCAGATCGCTAGGAGATAGTAGTATTTGTGTGGCTGTTTTGGATGGTCCTGTTGATCAGACTCATCCTTGCTTTCAAGGCGCAGACCTAACCTATCTTCCCACCTTGGTTCAAGAGGCTCCTAGAATTGATGGCAATATGTCCATGCACGGAACCCACGTTGCCAGCATTATCTTTGGGCAACCGGGCAGCTCAGTGCAGGGAATCGCTCCCCAATGCAAGGGGATAATTGTGCCGATCTTTGCTGATGACCGCCGCAAGACCTCCCAGTTAGATTTGGCTCGGGGAATCGAGCAAGCGGTCAATGCTGGAGCCCACGTGATCAACCTCAGTGGGGGTCAACTGACTGACTTTGGCGAAGCCGATGGCTGGCTAGAGAATGCCGTTCGTCTGTGCAGACAAAATAACGTCTTGCTGGTCGCAGCGGCGGGGAACAATGGTTGCGATTGCTTACACGTACCCGCAGCCTTGCCATCTGTGCTAGCGGTCGGGGCGATGGATGCTAATGGCAAACCCCTGGACTTTAGCAACTGGGGCGAAACCTACAAAAACCAAGGAATCCTTGCCCCTGGCAAAGACATCCTGGGGGCGAAACCGGGTGGTGGCACCCACCGCCTGAGTGGGACAAGTTTAGCCACACCGATTGTCTCCGGTGTAGCAGCAGTGTTACTCAGTCTTCAACGGGAGCAGGGAGAAACCCCCGACCCCCAAAAAGTTCGTCAAATCTTGTTGCAGAGTGCCTTACCCTGTGACCCTGACTTGCCAGAAGAAACCCGGCGGTGTCTGGCAGGCAAACTGAACGTCTCTGGAGCCATAACGTTAGTGAAAGGAGGAAAAATGGCTGAGGAATTTCCATCTGTCGAGGTATCAGAAGTACAAGCCGCAGGTTGCGGTTGTGATGGCGGTCTAACCAACGTAGGTGAAGCCACTGCCGCAGAGCAAGAGCAACCCGCTCAAGGCTCAGTTGCAGCAGCCAGTCCAGCGGCTGGGGCTGTTCCGAGCAACAGTCCTAACTTGCAAGACTTGATTCAATCATTACCCACCCCTGTAACTCAACAACCAATGATGCCCAACCCCAACTTTACTGCTAATTCCGTCACTGCCAGCCAAGCCCCCAGCGAACTTGCCGACATGGGTCAGCTTGTCTATGCTCTAGGAACCCTCGGCTACGACTTCGGAACAGAAGCTCGCCGGGACTCGTTTAAGCAACTGATGCCCCCGTTTGATTTTGGGGGAGTCATGGTTCCTGCGAACCCCTACGATGCTCGTCAGATGGTGGACTATCTAGGGGAAAACATCTCGGAATCGCGATCGCTAATTTGGACATTAAACATTGAACTGACTCCGGTCTATGCGATCGATCCTACAGGCCCCTTCGCCGCAGAAGCATACCGCGCCCTTCAAGAACTCCTGGCGAGTCAAATCCAACCGGAAAACGATACCGAATACGTTGAACGGGTGAGTATCCCGGGTATTTTAACTGGACGTAAGGTCAAACTATTCTCCGGTCAAGTTATCCCGGTGATTGAACCCCAAAGCACCCGTGGTCTCTACGGTTGGAAAGTTAACAACCTGGTCAGCGCAGCGATGGACGCGGTACAAGCAGAAGATGGCGCTGCTGACGAAGAAAGGATCCGCAAAACCTTGGATGGCTTCCTCAACCGCATCTACTACGACCTCCGCAACTTGGGAACCACCTCCCAAGACCGCGCCCTCAACTTCTCCGTTACCAACGCCTTTCAAGCCGCCCAAACCTTCAGCCAAGCGGTGGCCGTTGGCATGGAACTCGATAGCATTACGGTAGAGAAAAGCCCCTTCTGCCGGATGGATAGCGACTGCTGGGATGTGAAGCTGAAGTTCTTCGACCCGGAAAACAGCCGCCGTGCCAAGAAGATTTACCGCTTTACCATTGATGTCAGCGATCTAATTCCTGTCACCCTCGGCGAAGTTCGTTCTTGGTCTTCTCCCTACTAAGGAGCCGCACAATTTTAGTGAGAGTGCAATATTAGACCCCACTCTCACCCTTTCCGGTGGGTTGGAGGCCGACACTGAAAACGAAGTGTCAGTGTGTGGAGGAAAAACCGCACCCCAAACTCTCGGTATGCTAGTAGATCATGATGTGAGTTTTTAGATGCCGTGAAGCAAATCCTGACACTTGTTGTACGAATTGAACCTACCCCAGAACAGCAGAGATTACTGAACGATACTGCGGTGGCGTTTGCGTCGGCTTGCAATTGGATTAACGGCAACATTAACTCAAACCTGACCAACCGAAACTCTATACAAGCTGTTTGCTACAACGATGTTAAATCCCAGTTTGGGTTAACAGCTAATCATGTAGTGAGAGCTTGTGCAAGGGTCGGAGCTAATCGATTGACTGCTAAACAGAAAAGACGGAAAGTAAAGGGATTTAAGCCGACCAGTTTTGATTGTGATGCTAGAACCTTTCGGATTATTGAAGACGGATATCTAGTTAGTATCAGTACCACGGTCAAAAGAGTTAAAGTTCCGATGCGAGTGAGTAATTACCACATCGGGAAACTCAAGGGTCAGAACCCCACTTCGGCTCAAATTTGCTTACACCGGGATGGCAATTTCTATGTCCACATTCAGATCAAAACCGATATACCAAAGATCAAGAAATCTAAGAATGTTATTGGTGTGGATTTTGGACGCAGAGATATTGCGGTAACATCTACAGGTGAGTCCTGGTCAGGGAAAACCATACAAAATACTAGAGACAAATATTCCCGGACAAGAGCGTCTCTTCAGAAAAAAGCATCCCAGGGCACAAGGTCTACTCGTCGTAGATGTCGAGAGATATTGAAACGGCTATCGGGACGCGAAAAGAGATTTCAACAGTGGTTAAACCACAACATTTCGAGTTCAATTATTCGTGAAGCCATTACCACTAATTCAATAGTTGCTATCGAAGACTTAACAGGAATAAGAGAAAGAACGAACTCTAAGCCTAGAAGCAAAACAGAGCGGAGAAGATCTAACTCTTGGGCTTTCTATCAGTTGCGTGTTTTTCTTGAGTATAAAGGCATTAAAGAGGGCGTAAATGTGATCGCAATTCCGCCTAGATATACAAGTCAAACTTGCCATAAATGCCTTCATGTTCATCCAGTTCCGGGCAAGTCTTATCGAAGTGGCAAGAACTTTAAATGTGGAAATTGTGGCAATCAATGCGATGCCGACTACAACGGAGCAAAGATGATTGAGCAATGGGGCTGTTCTGTAAACCAGCCTAGAGGCTCAGAACTATTGTCTTGTGCAACAGTTCTAGGGCTACCAAAAGCCGACACTGAAAGGCGTAGCCGTCAGTGTGGGTAGTTTACTAGGAGATGCAGATGTGTTCAGTTGATTAATACTCTCCATAGGGAGAATCCTAAACTATGCGACTTCCTCTATTATCTCCCCCGATTAAACGTCCCCATTTTGTCCACCCCGCACTGTGCGTGGATGTAGAAAATGGTCGTCCCGAAGATTTGGTGCATATTCGGATGGATCTGCTCCATGCCGCTAACTATAACGATCCTCCCGCCTTTGCCAACCGCAGTTTCAACCAAGTGATGCACTCCAGTGCCAGCCAGAGTTCAGCCAGCCAGGGCTGGGGCGGTTTTGGCAGCATGGGAGGATTCTATTAATGGGCTGCTAATCACTCGCCCTCAGACAACCCTAAACATCCAAGGACACTATGAGCAAGAACAAAACCACAACAACATCCTCGCAAGTCCCCTCTAACCCTGAACCGAGCAAGGCTGAACCGAGCAAGGCTGAACCGAGCAAGGCTGAACCCAAAAAGTCTTACGTTCCCACTTCCCAGACCGGGCTGCAAGATTATTCCTACTGGTGCCAATACGTCAAGGATCAAGCCAAGAAATCAGACAAAGACCCTAAATCCTTCCGGCGCGGTCGCATCTGGGCTTAACTCCTAGCTGCTGCTGGTCTTGTTATCGTCCACTTAATCACTGACTGTTCGTTCTATGCAATCCACCCCACTGCTCCAAATTCAACCCCACTTTCATGTCGAGGTGATCGAGCCAAAGCAAGTCTATCTCCTTGGCGAACAGGCTAACCATGCCCTGACAGGACAGCTTTACTGCCAGATTTTGCCCCTCTTAAATGGGCAGTACACCCTTGAGCAGATTGTCGAAAAGCTGGATGGGGAAGTCCCACCAGAATACATCGACTATGTACTCGATCGCCTCGCTGAGAAAGGTTATCTGACTGAGGCAGCCCCGGAACTATCCTCGGAAGTGGCGGCATTTTGGAGCGAGTTAGGGATTGCACCTCCGGTTGCGGCGGCAGCTTTACGGCAGCCTGTAACCCTAACCCCTGTGGGCAACATCAGTGAAGTGACGGTAGCAGCCCTGACAACGGCTCTGCGGGACATTGGTATTTCCGTGCAGACCCCAACGGAAGCAGGTTCTCCAACGGCGCTCAACGTCGTCTTAACCGATGACTATTTGCAGCCCGAACTCGCCAAGATTAATAAACAGGCACTAGAGAGTCAACAAACTTGGCTACTGGTCAAACCTGTAGGCAGTGTGCTGTGGCTGGGGCCTGTGTTGGTTCCCGGCAAGACGGGGTGTTGGGACTGTCTAGCTCATCGGCTACGGGGCAACCGAGAAGTCGAGGCGTCAGTATTGCGGCAAAAACAAGCCCAGCAGCAACGTAATGGTCAGTCCGGTTCTGTAATCGGTTGCCTGCCTACCGCACGGGCAACCCTGCCTTCTACCCTGCAAACGGGGTTACAGTTCGCGGCAACTGAAATTGCCAAGTGGATTGTCAAGCACCACGTCAATGCCACTGCACCGGGTACTGTGTTCTTTCCCACTCTCGATGGCAAGATTATCACCTTAAACCACTCGATTTTGGACTTGAAAAGCCATATCTTGATTAAGCGATCGCAATGTCCAACCTGTGGCGATCGCCAGATTTTGCAGCACCGAGGATTTGAACCCCTGAAGTTGGAGTCGCGCCCCAAGCACTTCACCAGCGATGGCGGTCATCGGGGCATCACTCCCGAACAGACGGTGCAGAAATACCAGCACTTGATCAGCCCGGTGACGGGGGTGGTAACAGAACTGGTGCGAATCACCGACCCAGCTAATCCCTTGGTACATACCTACCGGGCAGGGCATAGCTTCGGCAGCGCCACCAGCCTGCGGGGGCTGCGGAATACCTTGAAACACAAGAGTTCTGGCAAAGGCAAAACCGACAGCCAATCTAAGGCTAGTGGGTTGTGTGAGGCGGTAGAACGCTATTCCGGTATCTTTCAGGGAGACGAACCCCGCAAACGGGCAACCCTGGCGGAACTGGGAGACTTGGCGATTCATCCTGAGCAGTGTTTGTGCTTCAGCGATGCCCAATATGCTAACCGGGAAACCCTAAACGAACAGGCAACAGTGGCTCACGATTGGATTCCGCAGCGCTTTGATGCGAGTCAAGCCATTGAATGGACGCCCGTATGGTCATTAACAGAGCAGACCCATAAGTATCTGCCGACAGCCCTGTGTTACTACCACTATCCCTTACCCCCAGAACACCGCTTCGCCAGAGGCGACTCCAACGGAAACGCCGCAGGCAACACCCTGGAAGAAGCCATTCTGCAAGGGTTTATGGAACTGGTGGAGCGCGACGGTGTGGCGCTGTGGTGGTACAACCGCTTGAGGCGTCCGGCAGTGGATCTGGGCAGCTTTAACGAGCCGTATTTTGTCCAGTTGCAGCAGTTCTACCGGGAAAACGATCGCGATTTGTGGGTGCTGGATTTAACAGCAGACTTGGGTATTCCCGCTTTTGCAGGGGTGTCGAATCGGAAAACCGGAAGCTCGGAACGACTGATTCTCGGCTTTGGGGCGCACCTCGACCCGACTATTGCCATCCTCCGCGCTCTCACAGAAGTCAACCAAATTGGCCTGGAACTCGATAAAGTCCCAGATGAGAACCTGAAAAGTGATGCAACAGATTGGTTAATAACAGCGAAACTGGCGGATCATCCCTATCTCCTCCCTGATACCACACAACCCCTCAAAACAGCCCAGGATTATCCCAAGCGTTGGAGTGATGATATTTACACCGATGTGATCACCTGCGTAAACATTGCTCAACAAGCGGGTTTAGAAACTTTGGTAATCGATCAAACCCGACCGGATATTGGGCTGAATGTGGTTAAGGTGACAGTGCCAGGGATGCGCCATTTCTGGTCACGGTTTGGGGTGGGTCGGCTCTATGATGTCCCGGTGAAACTGGGATGGCTAGATGAACCGCTCACTGAGGCACAGATGAACCCCACACCGATGCCATTTTAAGTTTTTTAAAGTTTGCGGGCGACTTGCTTTCACTACATCACAAATGTCGTCCCACTAGGCTTCTTCTCCAGGAAGAAGGGGACTGACCCACCCCAACGGGTCAATAAACCAAACAACAAAAAGAGGATTATTCTCATGGATAAGAAAAACATCCTGCCCCACCAAGGCAAGCCCGTACTCCGTACCACCAACGGTAAACTCCCCAGCCACCTGGCTGAACTCTCTGAAGAAGCGCTCGGTGGTAATGGTGTGGATGCGTCCGTTTGCGCCCCCTGCGTCTGCTCCTACGATGGTGTAGATGCGTCCGTTTGCGCCCCCTGCGTTTGCTCCTACGACGGTGTGGATGCGTCTGTTCCTATCTGCATCTGCTCCTACGACGGTGATGAGTAATCTAGCCAGCCTCAAAAAAGCATAGCGTTTAATCGTGTTTGCCTTGAGACTACACCGAGCTAGATAGCCAGATAGAGATGAGGTTAAAGATTGATAGGTAGCAATCTGAATCTTTTCTAGAATTTGCATTTTGAGATCTTCCTCATCTCTGTCATACCGATGTACTTTGTCTGTTACGTTAATCGTTGTTGAATTCCCCTAATTTATTCTGCGGGTTCTATAAAAACCTTCTGCTTTCTTATCTCTGCCTTCTTAACTGTTACTTAGGATAAAGACTATGGCTCTAAATTCTTCATTGCAACAGATCAACTTACGAGAGCGTCGTCTTCAATTTATCCGAACTCATCTAGATGCTTTTGATGTTGAGCCAAGCTTCCCTCTCCCTATTTTTGAAGAGGCAGTCCTTGAGATAGAAAGTTCCTTATCTATTATACCTTCTTGCAAAGTTGAAGGTGGCCGATTGCTAGGAGGGCGTTATGATTTTATGCCTTGGCAGAAAAAGAATTGGCAGGAATGTCTAACTGATACGTTTAAGTTCTTAGAGAAAATCGAGACTCGGTTAGGTGTACGTATTAATTCTGACTCATTTAAGCAGTTTGTAGTAGCAGTAAATATTAGCTCTCGCAAAATTCGGGATAATACGTTTGGTATTCATTTGGGTTCAAAGCTAGAAGATTCCAGTGTGATGATTTTTGTCCATTTTGACACTGACGAAGATTGTGAAGAATTAGCAAGGACAGCGATCGCTCTTGATGGTGGTCACTACTCAGATGAATTAATACAAGTTCTGCTCAAAGATATGACAACAATTAGCTTTGAATTTTTCTTCGATGGTCGCAGTTATATGGATTTAGGGGCTGCTGCTCCAGCACGTGATGGGACATTAGGAATCAGAGGAAAACATCTTACCCAATACATAAAAAAATATTTTTCACATAAAGTAAATTCTATTTTTAGAGAAGCTTTTGTCCTGAAAATATGCTTCTCTAAATCCTATGCAACGCCACTTTTATGGTTTTACTTCAAAAATATCAAAGACATACCAAAATATTTGAAGTTTAATGGCTTAGGTGATAGGATTTATGATTTTTGTCAAAGTCGCAGTTGTGCCAACTTAGTTGCTGTGACTTTGACAGAGCAAGAGTTAGAGAAAAGTAGATTAGAAAACTTTTGTTTTTACTACAATCAACATGATGAATGTCAACCCCACCCGGAGCTTTAATTTTTTTTAAAATGAGTCTTACCTTCACCCTCTCCTCCAATATACCCATCAATTACATATAGCAAACGCTCCAGCGTCATCGATTTGCCCATGAGATCGGCTTTGGTAACTTTTTATACCCAACAAACCATGAATTCTTCACTACAACAGATTAATTTACGAGAGCGTCGTCTTCAGTTTATCCGAACTCATCTAGATGCTTTTGATGTTGAGCCAACTTTCCCTATCCCTCTTTTTGAAGAGGCCGTTCTTGAGATAGAAGGTTCTTGTGGAATTGAATCTTCTTGTAAGGTTGAAGGTAGCAGACTGTTGGCAGGGCGCTTTGAGGTTTGTAACAATCAGGGAACAACTTGGCCGGAATCCCTAACTCATGCCTTTAAGCTCTTAGATCAGATTGAGAATCGATTGGGTGTCCGTATTAATCGCAACTCGTTTGAGCAGTTTGCCACTACGCATATTGGATCTCGCCAAATTCATAATAACACGATTGGCATTCACGTGGGTTCAAAGCTGGAAGAGTCCAGTGTGATGCTGTATATCCATATCAACCACCACGAAGACCCTGAAGAATTAGCAAGAACAGCGATCGCTCTTGATGGCGGTTACTACTCAGATGAATTAATCCAGGTTATGATTAGGGATATGCTGATGATCGGTTTTGAACTTTTCTTTGATGGTCGCAGTCATATGGAGCTTTGTCCTGCTGCTCCAGGCTGGCCTGGAGAATTAGGAATCAGAGGAAAGTATCTTACCCCCTACATCCAAAAATATTGTTCGCCGAAAGTGAATTCCATTTTTAGGCAATCGTCTGTCCTGATACCCTGCTTCTCTAAAGCCTATACAAACCCATTTTTTTGGTTTTACTTTACCAAGTTAAAAGATATATCAAAATGCTTTTTATTTAACAGCTTAGGTGATCGAATCTATGATTTTTGTCAAAGTCAAAGCTGCATAACGGATGCTGCTGTGGCTGTTACTGAGCAAGAGTTAGAGAACAGTCGATTAGAAAATTTTTGTTTTTACTATAATCAACGGGACGACTGTCAACCCAATCCAGTAGATTTTTAATGGGATTAAATAATCAATATGATAGCTCATAAATTTTATGATATGAATGATTGAAAATCACATAATATCAGGCTCAAGAAGTAAGACTATGGGAATAGAATTTAACCATTTATATATTACTCTCGACCCAGAAACCCTAGAGTCAATTGGTCAATCAGAGTTCATTAAGCAAGAATTCTGCACAATATCCAGAGATACCGTAAAAACTGATACAGAAAGCTGGACGGGAATTTATCTCAGGGGAAAACATTCCTATCTTGAGCTTTTTCCTCCCGGCGGTGCTGAAGGGTTGAAAGAGGGTTTTTGCGGTCTTGGTTTCAATAGTCAACAAGCAGGACAGATTGATATTGTCAAGGAAAAGCTTAGATCCTTATTAGGAGCTAAAGAAATACTTTCTGATTTGCAAGTTCGTCAAACCGAAGATGGAAAAGTTCCCTGGTTTGATTATTTGTCTATCAACCCAGCAGAGAGAGAAGCTTTTGCTTCATGGTTGATGGAATTTCATCAGGATTATTTAGATTATAAAAACATCAAACTTACCAGTGATGGTTGCTTTAACCGTGCTGCTTATCTAAAAAGCCTTGATACTTCCGAAACCTGTTTATTTTATGACGTATCGGAAGTTCATCTGGAATTGACTTTATCGGAACAGGAGGATTTAGCATTACTCCTTCAAGCTTTTGGCTATGAATCATCTTGCGAAGGAGATATTACTACCTATCATTCCCATAATTTTATGATCAAAGTATGCCAGAAAGTTGCTCCCCGTTATCGAATTCGCAAGGTTGTTTGCACTCTCAAAGAGCAATTACAGCAGGAAAAAACCTTTACTTTTGGTAAAAATGCACAGTTAAATGTGGGTAGATCGTTAGCAATTTGGGAGTTTGGATAGCCGATCTCTATACAGAATGGTGATGGGTTACGGCGCGGAATCAAAACTTATTGGTTTTTCCCCAAAATCATCCCCGCGCCTAACCCATCCTACAAGTTATAAGATTTTATTATAACTTTTTTTCAATTTCCCACCTATCTAATTATTGTTTACCATTATCAATCAATATGAACAATTGCCCTTTTGCTATTTCCCTTAACCCTGCTGTCCAAGTCACCAGCACTGAAGACGGCTATACCCTGCACGGAGCAGAATCTGAGCCGAATGCTTTACTAACCTGGGAAACAACCCCTGGTATCAGTGCTGCTCTCGATTATCTCAAGGCAGGTCAAACCACCACCCCATCACTGGTAAAAGCCTTAACTGACTTGGATGGTCAGTCCGCTGGAGAACAGTTTGCCCTGAAGTTACAACAATTGGACGAGCGAGGTTGGTTGAGTTATTCTGTATTGCCCCTAGCAGTGGCGATTCCGATGGTGGATTCTGCCGAGTTGAATCTCACCGAACCCTACTGGACACAAACCCGCCTCAGCCTCTCCCGTTTTGCCTATCAGCATCCCTACGAAGGCACGATGGTACTGGAGTCCCCCCTGTCGAAGTTTCGGGTGAAGCTCCTCGACTGGCGAGCCAGTGCGATCTTAGCTCAACTCGCCCAGCCCCAAACTTTAGGATCACTGACGCCACCGCCGTACTTGGGAGCAGAAACCGCCTATCAGTTTCTCAACCTGCTGTGGGCTGCGGGGTTTCTGACGGCTGACCCCGAACCCCCCTCCCTTCAGCTTTGGGACTTCCATAACCTGCTGTTCCATAGCCGTAGCCGCTTAGGTCGCCATGACTACCCAGTCAAAGATATTGACATTGAGCAGTGGTCAGATTTCCCGGTAGTGAAACCGCCCATGAGTGACCAGATTGTGCCACTACCACGTCCGAACTTGGGAGCCTTGATGTGTAATGATGCGACGCTTACAGAAGCGATCGAAGCCCGAAAATCGGTTCGAGAATATGATGAGAACCACCCTATCACTATCGAGCAACTGAGTGAGTTACTTGATCGCACTGCTCGTATCAAAGATGTATCAGTATTTCCTGGCGAAGACGACTATGGTGATATCAGTCATCGTCCCTACCCCGGCGGCGGTGCAATGTATGAGTTAGAGATTTACCCGGTCGTTCGATCCTGTAAAGGCTTGAGTGAAGGCTTATACCATTATGATCCACTGAATCACCACCTAGAACAGATTGTTGAATCGAAGGATGACGACATTTTTGCTCTGGTTGGTTATGACATTTCTCGGATGGGTTTTAACCCACAAGTGCTATTGGTGATTACGGCACGGTTTGGTCGGCTATTTCGTAACTATCGCTCTGTGGGCTATGCGCTGGTGCTTAAGCACGTTGGGGTGCTACAACAAAACTTTTATTTGGTGGCAACCAATATGGGTCTGGCTCCCTGTGCCTTGGGAGTTGGAGATAGTGATGCTTTTGCACGGGTAACAGGGTTAGATTATGTAGAAGAATCATCCATAGGGGAGTTTATCCTGGGGTCGCTGCCCGATCGGGATGTTGATGCGAGTGGGGTTAAGTCAGTTGAAGCTGATACCTCGAATGATTTTACGGAGGTAGCAGTCTCGGCAAGTGAGGCTAAGTTGGATAGGGATGAGACGGAACTTAAGCCGGCTGATGATGGGTTTGATTCCTCAACCCAATCTACAGACGTTATAGAGAATGAAATTGAATCGGCGGCTGTTTTAGCTAGTGAAGCAGAATTTGAGCCTGCTGCGGTTGGATTTGGTTCCTCAACCCAGCCTACAGATGTTATGGAGGATGAAATTGAATCGGCGACTGTTTCAGCTAGTGACGTTGAGAGTTCGGCATCCCAAACATCGATCGCACTCCATCCCCACGACCTCGACGATCGCATTCCCGGACTGGCTGAACTTCACAACCAAACATTAGGCGATCCTCGGATCACGATTGTAATTCTAGATGGCAACCCAGACCACACATTATCCTGTTTTGCCGGAGCCAACGTTTCTAAGGTGTTTCCCTACTGGCACGAACCAGCCGATCCAATCAGCCCAGAAGATTACGCCACCTTTCAAGCCATTGAGGATCAGGGGCTGAAGGGTAAAGCAAAAGAAGCGGCGATCAAGGCTGCTTTTCCAGAAACGATGGATCGCATTGACATCAATCGCCATGCTTGCCATGTCACTAGCATCATTGTAGGTCAAGAACATAGTCCGGTTTTTGGCTTGGCTGCCAACTGTCGGGTTATCAATGTACCCCTGGATGCTTTAGGGAACTATGATGATATGCTCTCACCCCTCAATATGGCTCGTGCCTTTGAGTTCGCTATAGAGTTGGGGGCGAATGTGATCCACTGTGCTTTTTGTCGCCCCACCCAAACCGGAGAAGGGGAAGAAATCCTAGTTAAAGCGATTAAGAAATGTATTG
The DNA here is from genome assembly GCA_937127375.1 of uncultured Coleofasciculus sp. Taxonomy (GTDB): domain Bacteria; phylum Cyanobacteriota; class Cyanobacteriia; order Cyanobacteriales; family Coleofasciculaceae; genus Coleofasciculus. Next base: position 13,615 of record CAKZMA010000374.1, read on the forward strand.
ACAACAATATCTTGATCGTCTCGCCGACGGGGAACAATTTAGGCGAATGCTGGTGTTTGCCTGCTGTGATATCGGGAACTTTGGCAGTGGGAGCCGCAAAGGTTGATGGTACGCCGTGCCACTTTAGCAACTGGGGCGGCAATAATGCAGAAGAGGGTATCCTTGCTCCGGGTGAAGATATTTTAGGGGCGCAACCTTGCACGGAAAAACCTGTGCGCCTAACCGGAACCAGTATGGCGGCTCCGGTGATGACGGGTATTGCGGCGCTGTTAATGAGTTTGCAAGTGCAACAAGGCAAAACTGTTGATGCTGAAGCTGTCCGAACCGCACTGCTGAATACTGCTATTCCCTGTGACCCAAACGTTGTAGAAGAACCAGAACGCTGTCTACGCGGCTTTGTCAATATCCCAGGGGCGATGAAGGTGCTGTTTGGACAACCTTCTGTTACCATTTCCTTTGCAGGCGACCAAGTGACCCGCACCGAATGGGCTGGCTATGGCACGGCGATCGCTGGGGATACGTCGAGTATTCCTGCTGGGATGACTGCGATCGCAGCAAGTTCGGTTGGAGACTCTACTATGACAATGCAAGCCGCTACGCCAATGGCAGCAGAAGTAGCGGTAACTGCGGCGGCTGACCCCGCTACGGTGGAGGCTAGTACCGCTTTTTCGGGCCATGTTTATGCTCTGGGAACGTTGAGCTATGACTTTGGCGATGAAACCCGTGTTGATACCTTCAAAGAACGGATGGCTCCGGTAGAAATGGACAGCATCTTGGTTCCGCCAGACCCCTACGATCCCCGTCAGATGGTTGAACACCTCGATCGCAACCCAGACGAAAGCCGTTCGTTGATCTGGACGTTGAGCCTGGATGGAGATACGATCTATGTCCTAGAACCAACAGGAGCGTTTTCAGACCAGATCTACGAGATGTTTGTGCTGATGTTGGCGGGTCAACTGGAACCAGAAAGCAGTGATGAATTTGTAGAACGAATTAGCATCCCCGCCCGACAAACTAACCGCACAGTTGAACTATTCTCTGGTGAAGTTGTGCCTGTAGTTAAGGTACATGATATCCGAGGAATGTACGGCTGGAAAGTGAATACCCTGGTCAACGCGGCGCTAGCAGCAATCTCCAACCAAGTAGACGAAGCCCAAGAACCTCTAGTACGACAAGCTCTGACTTCGTTCCTCAACCGAGTTTACAACGATCTCCGCAATGTGGGGCAGACTTCGCGCGATCGCGCCCTCAACTTCGCCGCCACCAACATCTTCCAAGCGGCTTCCGTCTTTGCGAAAGCGATCGCTGAACGTCGGCAACTTGACACTATTAAAGTCGAAAAAAGCCCCTTCTGTCGCATCAATAGTGACTGTTGGGATGTTAAACTCGAATTCTTCGACCCAGAAAGTAGTCGTCGGGGTCGCAAGGTTTTCCGCTTTAGCCTTGATGTGGTACTTCAGATGCCAGTAACTTTGGGTGAGGTGAAAAGCTGGTCATTACCATCTGAGACCAAATCCGATTGGTAGAGTAACGGTATAAAATTTCTGAACTACTCAAGCCAAACGGACGATTTATCTGCACTTTACATAACCCCAAAGTTTGCCTGAAATCGATTAGCACAACTCCCACAAAATACGGCCCTTTTCCCCGTGTTGATGGAGTCGGTGCGGTAAGTTTATCAGTAAATTTGAACTCTAACCCGGAAACGGGAATAGTTAGCGGATATCAAACGATTTACGAACTCGATGAAATGAAGAAAATCGTCGCAGAAAATCAACTCCCGGTTGAATTTTAACTTGTCGAATTTGAGCGTTTTCAGGAACTTTTGAAGTTAGCCGATTTTGAAGTTGAGGAAGTATTTGGAAATTATGATTTCTCTCCGTTTATTGCAGAAACAAGCCCATATATGATTATTTTTACTCGCAAGTTAAGTTGTTAAAAATAACCAACGAAACCCAGTTAATAATTAACTAGGTTCCTAACAGTGATTGTCAAAACGTCAAACAATAACTAGGGATTAAAATCCACTGTTGCTAACCAATCCAAAATTTGAGGATTAACAACTTCGGGGCGTTCATCGTGAGGACAATGACCCGTTTTTGGTACAGAAACAAATTGAACAGGTTGTCCTGTTTCCACTAAATCTTGATAAATTTTCGCCCCTTTGATCGGAGTCCAAGGGTCATCTTCACCCCAAATCACTAATAAAGGCTGTTTGACTTTTGTTAATAACTCGGTGGGATGAGGGCCAGCCGGAGCCGTTAAAATGGAAGCAAAAACTTTCTGAGCGCCTTCATCGTTGGAGGGGGTGTAAAGTAATTCAACCAGTTCATCCGTAATCGCTTTTTTATTTCCATAAACCTGACGCAAAGTGTTGCGAATACGGTGTTTTTGACGAACTTGGTTAAACACAAACGAACCAATCACCGGAGAACCTACCATCTTGGTAAACGTTCCCATAATCAATCGTAAAGGCAAATTTAATTCTTCTGGACGATGGTTTAAACCCCCCGCACAGTTGAGTAATACCGCCCCGGCTGAAATTTTGGGATATTGCGCCACCATCATCAAACTCAGCAACGCCCCGATAGAGTTTCCGACAAAAACAGTGGGTTTGAGAATATGTTCCGCCCAAAAATCATGCAACAGTTCAGTCCACAATTCCAACGAATAATCAATTGCAGGTTTAGCCGAACCCCCAAACCCCAGTAAGTCGATTGCAAAAACTTGATAACCCCCTTCTGCGAGTACGGGGATATTTTGTCGCCAATGTCCAATAGAGGCACCAAAACCATGCACTAACATCAGAGGATTTCCGTTTCCTTGAACCGTGTATT
>CAKZMA010000375.1 GCA_937127375.1 uncultured Coleofasciculus sp.
TCGTGGGACTCTGTTCGGTAAACCGCGCCGATTCACTAGCAATTTGACTTTCAATCTCCGTCAACTGATTCAGCAACTGCTGATAACGCGGGGCTTCGGAGAGGGCGGAAGCCGCGATCGCTTGTTCTGGAGATAGTCCTAATTCCCTTAATTGACTTTGCAGTTGTACCGCCAGGGTGCGGGCTTCATCCAGTTTAGTTTGGGTATCTTGACGTTCTTGGACGATGGCGCTAACTCGATTGGTCAAGACTTGACCCTGACTATCAGGATCAACTAATATATTTTCTTGGCGAAATCGTTGTAGCTTTTGCTGGAGAGTATCCACCCGCCCCTGAAGTTTAGGCAGTTGCTCTTCGACAAACTCAATCCCCTGTCGTGTACTCGTCTGTTGTTCAGAGAGTGAGTAGTTTACATAGCCTTGGGCAATTTGCTCTAAAATAAATTGAATTTTTTCCGGATCAGAATCTTGGTAGCGTACTTCTAATATTTTCGTTTCTTGTAACTGATTAATCGCCAATTGGCGGCGAAGCGTATTATAGTCAATTTCTGGATAGCGAGACTGAATTTGTTCGACAATCGGAGTCATCACTTGAGGACTCCACAGCACCTGAATCTGGGTGTCGTAATCAATACTATTGGTTTGAACCCCAGAGGATTGATTCAGGGATTCACTAATCTGATCGAAGTGATCTTCACCGGAAACTGACCCAACTAATAACTGAAACTTACCTTCGTAGTTGGGCGTCTGCTGCAAGACTTTCGTGACAATTCCCGATGTTACCGCGATCGCCATCCCAACGACAACCCATGCCCGTCGCCGCGCTACCGCTAGAATCTTACGCAAATCCAGCTTGTCGTCCTCTGTCTCAACTAACTCATACAGGGAGAGGCTGGACAGTTCTGACGGTAGTTGTCCATTACGATTGGGTGGTAACGGCTGATATTCTCCATTTGAACCCATAATTCGTTAAACGTTGGCGTTTCTCAAACTGACGCGAATAGTGGACGATTAAATTCCTTATCCCAGAAAGGGTGGGGATGCAGGAATGTTGAACCTCGTAAGCAGCTAGAACTCCCGACCACAGGAGGAGAAGAACTTTTTAAGATGTTTTAGTGTACGCTGATCATAATGACTACTTACAGATACAGCGCTGGTGCGTTTAATCAGGATAATCTTTAGCTGGGTCAGGGTGTAGGCATTTTGAGTTTACTAATCTTGCCTATCGCGGCGGTGGATGGGCAAACCACTATAAATCTATCCAAACGTGGTGGAAATTTTCGTTAAAATGTGGTGATGTCTAAAATTAAGGCAATCACCTCATTTAGATGAATGATAAACTCTTAATACTGACATCAATGTTTAAGTCCGGAGTATTTATCAAATCTTCATGCATTAGGTTAACAAGTAAAATAACATAAATAGGTAAAGTTAATCAAAGACTTGATAAATTCATAAAATTGAGTGCTAATCTAGTCCGGATAGTAGCAAATCAATATGTAAATTTTAGCGTAATCTGATATCTATTTTAGATCCCAGTCAGTAACACAGAAACATGAGCAATAGTGAGACTCCCCTACGGCATAGTAAATCTCTCAGATTATCGATCGTAACTCAATATTACCCCCCTGACTACGCTGCAACTGGACAGCTAATAGAAGAACTGGCTATCGAGTTGGGAAAACAAGGTTTGTCGGTGCGAGTGTTTACTGGACAACCAGGTTATGCATTTCAAAGCCACTCAGCACCAGCCAAAGAGTATTTTCAGCAACTTATCGTTCAGCGATCGCGGGCGACTCGGATTTGGTCAAAGCGTATTCGTGGCAAAGCATTGAATGGACTAATCTTTTGTCTGCGGGCTGGACTGCATTTACTCAGAACCCGTAGTCGGGGAGACATACTTCTGTTAACCACTGCTCCTCCTTTTTTGCCCATTCTGGGATATTTGGCGAAAAAGTTATTTGGACTACCTTATGTGTGTTTAGTCTATGATTTATATCCAGATGTTGCAGTCGAACTCAATGTTGTGTCTCGTCGCCACTGGCTGGTCAAACTCTGGAATACAGTAAACTGCCATATTTGGAAACAGGCTCAACAAATTGTGGTCTTGAGTCCTTCGATGAAAACTCATGTCGCCGCTAAATGTCCCTCCCTGAACGACAAAATTACCGTTATTCATAATTGGGCAGATGCCAATTGGATTGTACCCATTGCTAAACAGGATAATTGGTTTGCCCAAAACTTCAATCTAGTTGATCAGTTTACGGTACTCTATTCCGGAAATATGGGTCGCTGCCATGATATGGAAACGATTCTCAACGCAGCCCAACTGTTACAAAATAAGCCAATTTTGTTTGTGTTTATTGGTAATGGTGCTAAACGGGAAGCCTTTGAAACCCAAACTCGTCTGCTTGGCTTAAGGAATTGCCGCTTTTTACCCTATCAAGATAAACAAAACCTACCCTATTCACTCACTTCAGGGGATTTATCCTTAGTTAGCATTAGTTCAGGGATGGAAGGTTTAGTCGCCCCCAGTAAACTTTACGCCGCCTTAGCCGCAGGGCGTCCAATCGCTGCGATTTGTGAACCCCAGTCTTATTTACAGACACTGATTGCGGAGGCTGAATGTGGTGCAGCGTTCAGTAATGGTGATGCGAAGGGTTTGGCAGAATTTATTCGACGCTTGTCCATAGATGAACGATTAGTCAAGCGTATGGGTGAAGCCGGTCGTCGGTATTTACAATCCAATTTTACCCCCGATTTGATTGCACGAGAGTATTCTAAATTATTTCATCAGTCCGTAGTTTCAGAGTTTGCACCAAGTCCTAATGGAATGGATCGGAAAAAAGGGCATCAAACGAATAGAATAACTCAAGCAGGGGATAAGGCAACAATGTAGAAACGTGCCATAGTGCATGGTTTGAGATGTATTATGGCACATTGGGGCTATTTCTTCACAAAAACAGAAGGGTTAACCGATTGGGTAGATGTTGCTGCGATTATATTGGAAACAGATCTGTCCGACATGGTGGGTACTTGAGATTCAAATTTTTCCATTTCGATGAGACGAATAGAGAGTAGAATTTCTGCCAGGGTGCGCTGGAGTGCATAATACCAGCCATACCAACCGTCGAGAATACCTTGGTTGAAGATCAGACAGTAGAACAGGATGACGAAGGGGGCGAGGATTTTTTGCCGTCGGATGCGATCGCCGAAGCTAAGTTCACCAGGAGACGTTTCCAGGATTTTCTGGTTTTCAATCAGCATATAGCGGTCTTGCGCCCATAACCAGCGGCTTAGAGGTTTGCGATCGTCGTGGTAGATATAGGAGTTGAGTGTACCCGACTCACCTCTGACGTGAAGTAGCTGGGTATGTCCGTCATTGAGATAAATAGATTTTTCCCGTCGGAATAGAACTTGTCGAGGCGGAAGCAATGTTCCCCGCAGTGGTTTGCCAAATACGCAATATTTGAACCGGGCGAAGTAGCCATCTATGGGGGAATCTGTGGGAAGAGACGCAAGTTCAGCAATCAGTTCGTCGGTAAGCATGTAATCGGCATCGAGGGAGAGTACCCATTCAGTTTTCACTTGTGCCAAGCCGTAGTTCCACTGGTTGTGATGGGTATCGAACTGCCGCTGGAAGACTTGGGTTTGCGGATAGGATTTTACAATGTCCAAGGTTTCGTCAGTACTGTAGCTGTCGATAACGACGATTTGCTTTGCCCAAGTGAGTTTTGCCAGAGTGCGAT
>CAKZMA010000376.1 GCA_937127375.1 uncultured Coleofasciculus sp.
AAACATAGGCGAAGCCTTCCCGAAGGGTAGTCCGCCTGCGCGGACTGGGTTATAACGGGGATAGCGTTCCCCGGATTTGGTATTAGTCCAAATCTTTATTCTCGGCGATAATAGTGATTAGCTGAGCAAGAAGGCTAGCGATGATTAATGTAATCGTCAAACCCAATACCATCGAGTTGCCAGCCGGAGCAGTGGTGAGAGTTCCTGGAACCTGGCAGGATTATCAAGTATTGCTGGAACATTTAGGCGAAGCTGCTTCGCAGCCGCTACGCTAACGCACTTCCCCTCGTGTCAAGTACCGCCATGGAGAACTACTACTAATGGTTCCTTTGCCTGAACAGGGTAAGCAACTGGACATTATCGTGGAAATGGTCAAGGTGTTGCTACGCCATCAGGGACTCAGGTTCGACTCTTACCACGAAACCACCATGGATTTACCCAATCATAGTGGTGTTATCCCGGATCATTTTTTCTATATTGGTGAGTTACCTGTGGTGGGAAAACGTCGGATTGATTGGAGTAGTGATCCGCCACCGGATTTGGCAATTGAGTGCGATGTTACCTCATTCACCAGTGTTAATGATTATTTGCCTTATCGAGTTAGGGAACTTTGGATTATTCGCCAACAAAAGATTAAAATCTATCAGTTCCAGGATGGGCGGTATAGTTTGGTTGAACAGAGTCAGTTTTTCGGTGGATTTGACCTGAATGCTATCTTGACTGAGTGCATCAAAGACGCTTATGAACTTGGATCTGGCGCGATTGATAAATTGAGCGATCGCTATCCTCGCCAACGCTGATAGAGAAGGTGTAGAGACCGAACATGGACGGTCTGGAGGACGTTTTCATCTTCTCTGTGTGCCCACGTGCCACCCGTACTATGGTTTCCCGCAACCCCGCATCGGCTAACTCAGCGTTATCCTGCACAATCTAATCTGTCCTTCCTCACCATTGGGACAGGTTAATAGGGTATTCATCAGGGTTAGATAGGCTTGTTGGCGTGCGTCATCCATGGGGCAATCAGAAGGCAGGGGAATGGTTAGGGTTTGAGTATTTCTTTTTTGAATAAGTTTGACGTGATATTCCGTGGACATAGTAATTCTTATCGGGTATTGCCAACCCGCGTTAGTTCTCCTATAGGGGCGACCCGCTTGCACCAATTAACAACGGTGTTTATCTAATTTACTCGGGTCGCCCTTAATTCAAGCCTTGATGGAAAAACTACGAGCTAAGGGTATTGATCCAGAACAATTGTAAGTGTGATTGGGATTGATACGGAGTGGCATTCAAACTGAAGTTCCCCCAACCAAAAAATCAAAACTGCCTCACCGTGCGGCTTTCCGCGATTTTTTAGCCGCCGCACATGGGTACAATCGCTGAAACCTTGATGTAGCGTGGGTTTCAACCGATCTCTTGTCATATTGCCAAAATACCGCGTTGGCGGAGCCTGTTCCAAAGGAACGTATCGCGGTATTTTGGCAAGGGCTACATGGGTACAATTTTTGAGGGGGTTGAGCGCTAAAACCACCACGGAATAAGGCTTTAGCCTGGGTGCAGTACATCTGTATGGGGGGAACTTCAGTTCAAAACAGATAGGGGAAATTAACTCAAGTTAGCCAATTCAACGGCTTATCACTGAGGCAACGATCCTCGCAGCGCGTTGACTAAGCGATCAAACTCACGCTCAGCACGGCGAGGATGGACAAGATCTAATGTAGTCAGCATACTCAGCCGCGTGGGTAACTGATTTTGCTCGATTGGCGAGATTTTAACAGGTAGTAGGCGGTATGTACCTTCCTGAATACCCATTGTTTGCGCCAGGATGTTCTCAAACTCTGCCATGTTATCTGTCAGATAGGCTTCCGAGAGTACGATAATAGTACGTTTGGACTGAGTAATGCCGCGCTCTATATTAACTACACGGGCTACGCCAGGGGTTTCAACATCGCCAGAAACAGCGAGGCGCAAATCGACTTTTTCTAATCGCGGTAGTAGTGTGTCCCACACCCAGGTAGTATCAGGCTCTTGATCTACATAACTGATGTAGGCATCATATCGAAAATTCTCTTCCACTATGGGGACAATACCTTTTTGACCACCTAAATAAAGAGCAATTGGGATATTCTCTTCTAGTTCTGCCTTGAAAATGGGGTGTTGGTTGGCGTTGTCAGCAGTAACTTTGGGTTGAAGATACTCAAACAGATCAAAAATCCGGATAAGACCGTCATTGCTTGGGATACCGCCTTGTAAACCTGCTAGTAAGTGCTGGGTAAAAAGACTGTTAGCTGCACCAGGTAACACATAGGAAAATTCTGTGTCACGGGAAGATGCTAGAATTACTCGTCCCTGTCCTTGCTGCAATACATCATAGTAGCTTTCTGGCAAGCCAGCTTTAATGACTAGACCAAATTTTTTGGGCTGACCAATACCACCTGAGTGACAGCAATCAAAGATCACTACAATCTTTCTGGCGGGAATAGCCCTTAAAGCTTCAGTAAGCTGAATGCCAGAAATTGCTGTTTGAGCTATTGATGCCTCTGATGTTGGGTCTGTCTCAACAGGTAACAGGTACTCACCAGTATGGGAACCACACTCAATTCGTCCACCGTGGCTAGAAATGTACAAGAATACTGTGGAGTCCTGATTACTAGTTTGAGTAAGGTGAGCCAGTGCTTGGCTAATAGCTGCTTTAGTAGCCTGCTCATCTAGCAGTAATTGTACGTTGTCTGGAGAGTACCCGCAGTGTAGGGGGTCAATAAGCAAGTTGTAGATATCCCGCGCATCCTTTAAGACAGTTGATGGGAGTTGTGTAAGGTTTTGGTAGTTGGCAATACCGACCACTAGTGCGTATGCATTTTCCATTCCCGACATGAAGGGTCTCCTATTTAGCTAGACATGACCGATGGGACTGACAATAATAGATTTATAGTTAATTCATCCGCTCAATACCTAAATTGAGCTGAGGATTAGATACAGATACACCATTGCCATTGAACAGCATGATCGGTCAGAATGATTACCAGTATGATCTGTTCATTTCCTACACTACTACTGACCGCACTTGGGTTGAAAAACACCTATTACCTAAGCTGGGCTTGCCATCTAAGCGAGTTATTACTACTCAAGACTTCCGTCCTGGGGCAACGAAGGTCAATGAGTTCGAGCGTGCTGTCACCAAAAGTCACTACACTGTGTTGGTTTTCACCCCCAATTACAAAAAGGACAAGTGGTTTAAGTTAAGCGAGAATTTGGTCTCGTACTTGAGCGTAGCCGAGCAACACGATCGCCTGATTCCACTACTTTTAAAACCCTGTGATCTACCTTTACGTATCGATTACCGCGTCCACCTTGACTGTACTGACTCGAGTAATTGGGAGAGCGAACTTAGTCGCCTCCGTGCTTTGCTAGCTGAACAAGACCCGAATTTTGGAACTCAAACTCAAAGCTCGCAAACCGCGCATCTGTCGCCTATCCCCACCCTCTCAACCTTAAAGTTTGAAGTAGTAACAGTAGATGCCATGGGGAAAGTGGCTAACCGTTGCTCTAAAAAGGCACAGTACTTCATAGAAAGTTTAGGCGGTGTAGTTGAGCTAGAAATGGTTTCCATCCCAGGTGGTAAATTTACGATGGGATCACCTAAAGCAGAGGAAGCATCCCAGGAAGATGAACGTCCTCAACATCTAGTCACTGTCAAACCTTTCTTTATGGGTAAGTATCCTATTACTCAGGCGCAGTGGAGAGCGATCGCGTTCCTTGCGAAAATCAAACGCGAACTCAACCCTGACCCATCCTGTTTTAAGGGGGATAACTTACCTGTTGAACGAGTGTCCTGGTATCATGCACTAGAGTTTTGTCAGCGACTGTCGAGAGAAACGGGAAGAGAATACCGATTACCAAGTGAAGCTGAATGGGAATATGCCTGCCGCGCCAGAACATCAACCCCATTCCATTTTGGTAAAACAGTTACAACTGATCTAGCCAACTATTGTGGACAAAACCGAGAAATTGAGGGAATTTTGGGCAAAGGAACTTATGGTAATGAACCTTGTGGAGTTTATCACCAACGAACTACCGAGGTTGCTTGTTTTCCAGCTAACAGCTTCGGACTCTGTGACATGCATGGTAATGTCTGGGAGTGGTGTGCTGACTATGACCACCAGAACTATCAAAGCGCACCATTGGATGGTAATGCGTGGATAACTGATGGCAATTCAGAATATAGAAAATTGCGGGGTGGTTCCTGGGATTACTCTCCTCATTTCTGTCGTTGTGCATCTCGCTTTTCTGAAAATCCGAATATCCTCAACAAGGAATTTGGTTTTCGAGTTATTTTTTCTTCTGGGTAAATTTTTCTGATTATTGAGTTCTGAGACTATAAATTCTTTCTTTTACATCTGCGATAGAGGATAAGTCTGAAATTTTTATGCTCGTCTCTCGGCGAATTTGAACCTTGGGATTTATTAGTGACCTCCTAATACACTGGCTTCTGTAAGGATGAGAAAGCCAATTCCAACTTCCGAAAACAGCAAATTTTGTGTCGCAAATCAAGATCTTTTCATTGGTTCCTTTACTTTCTATATGTATTGCTTCCCCTAATCGAATTAAATCTGAACCTGGATAATGATCAAATAATTCTTTCAGGTTTTTCTCGGCGTAAACATCATTATTATCATGTTCATTTTCCTCGCTAGTTTTGTGACCATAAACTAGTGTCACCTTCACTCCTCTTTCCAAAGCTGAAACAACATCATTAACAAAATATTTCGGTTCTTCTCCTCTAATCCAAGGCGTAACAATCACCAGTTCCTGTTCAGCTTGCTCAATTGCTTCTTTCAAAATATTTAAATGATCACAATTATAAATCAGCACAGATCCCGGCTGTTGCTTAGGAATTTCAACCTCAGATTTATACTCTAAAATATTTCCCTGGTCTCGAATATGTTCAACGAGTTGACGAGTATAATTTCCAGCTTTCTCTAGTCTGTAAAGATTACCCACTAGAATAAACAGTTCTTTAGCTCTCGATACGGCAACATTCAGAAGGTTGGGACGCCGATTAATCCAAGCAACGTTATCTTGCGGTCGGCACACCTTTGTTGAGAGGATAATTACCTTTTTCTCAGACCCTTGAAAAGCATGAATCGTGCCAATAGATTTTTTATCTAAATCAGGCAAATTTCGACGCAAACCGTCCCTTAACGCATCAGCTTGAGCGCGAAACGCTGAAATCACACCAATATCTTTTAGTGAGTAGCCTTGATTATATAAATGCTGGATTAAGTCACCTATTGCAGTAACTTCTTCCTGATTAACATTACCTTTAATATTTCCCTCAACATGATAAGCAATCAAATTTGATTCTAGCAGTGAAGTAACGGGTGCTGTTTTAACTTCTAATCCATAGTTAGCAATTTTATTGCAATATTGAATAATGCTAGGTTGACAGCGGTAATGCTCAATCAAACAAATTCCTTTGCCCTTATCGTTGTTTTCTCCTCTTGCTCCTGCGGCGCGATGATAAGAAGTTGCACTATATTCTTCTGGACTATAACAATGGTAATCAATTTTAGTTAATCCTTTGTCAAGAAACGCTGTGTGAAAGTAGTTATCACGTCTCTGCTCACTCAAAGAGATTACAGGCTCTATTTGGAAAGGATCTCCAACAATAATAGCTTTGCGCGATCGCACTAACAGAGGAAAGGTCTGATGCAGTGGAATCATTCCGGCTTCATCTATAATTGTGCGGTCAACACATTCCTCTACCCACGGCAACATATTTCGTATTGAAAGTAATGTACTAGTAATCACTGGAAAAATTAAGCTCAAATATTTAATATTATCATCTAAATTTTCTTCCATTTTATATTTATCTTTCCAATTTCCAGAAAGCATATTTACATACAGTTCTAAAGTAGATTTCACACGTTCTTTATAAAGGAGAGCTTGCTGATCAAGAAACAGCAGCGATAGTTTAAATAACTCTTGGTGCTTGTTATGAAAATTTTCATGAAATGAAGCGTAAAAATCTTCCAGTTCAGTTTCTAACCTCCGTTCCAAATCACTCAGTTCTGAGCCGATCTCATATCTTTCTCGCTCTCGACTGATTAGAATTTCAGAAATTTCTTGTAATTTTTCTTGTACGCTTTTTAGCTCATCTGCTTTATCTAGTCGTTCTCTAACCAACTGCGCCTGTCTTACCAAATCACTGCGATTTTTGGGGGCTTCCACAGGAAAGGAGGTACTAAATGTGCTTTGGATTGCGGAATGACAAGCTGACCTCGTATTAGCCAAAATATTTTGTTCTGTTTTGCCAATCAGCCACCGCCATAAACGAATCCACCAAGGCAAATTTCCTGCGGGTAACTGTAACTCAGCCGTATCAAAGTGCAACTTAATTTGTCGATAAGCTTCTGTGGGAAATTGTTCATATTCTGCCAAGTATTCAACTCGTATCTGAAAATTAATTTTAGCCTTTTTATCTCCATCTAATTGTTCTATAATTGCTTGGTATTTTCGTTTGAAACGAGGCATATTTTGTTCGGCGAATGATCTTTGGCAACGTAATTCTAAATGAGCCAATTCTTGCTGCCTCAGTTCATCTTTAATAGATTTTATTTGCTGTTTTATCTTAGTACTATGATTTGCATTGAAACTAGTTTTTTGCAAGTAATCGATTGCAGCGTTTAACTTTTCGATCGCTCCTCCCGCAGATTTAATGTTAGGTGTGCTTCCTCCTTTAAGATAGAAAATACGGTTGTTCAAAGATTCATTCAGTTTCTCAATTACGTTTTCAACTGCTTTATTATTAGTGCTGCTAACAACGGTCAAATTATTAATATCCTCATCATTCTCAACCAGGCTAATTGCACGTTGTACTACCTGTTGAGCAATCAGATGAAGGATTAGAGTAGTTTTCCCAGAGCCGGGAGGACCCTGGACTGCCGTTACAGGTTCTGTTTGGGCATGTTTTATTGCTGTTAATTGCGAGTTAGTTGGTGCATGGGTTGGGAAAGCTCCCATATAGGTAATCTCATCTTGATGATCTTGTGGTGTACCGAATAGATATTCGCGAGCTGGATGTCCTTGTTTCAACCAATATTTTGATCGTGACTTAATATCTTTTAAATCTTTCCGGAGCTTGCCAGTAAATCTGCCTCCGGTAAACTCAAACAAATATGGCTGTCCCTTAATTTGTTTACCAGAACGACGAGGTATAACAACCCGCTCCATCCACTCCTGATAACTATCAAATGTTAGCTCAAACGTTGTTTCGAGAAAGCGTCGCAGTCCATCTTGGGTGATTAATTGCTCTTGCTGTTCATCATCCAGTTTTAGGAATGTGGCTAAGTTATATCCTGCTTCCGTGAGTGTCAGGTTATCTAGATTCCATCCATCTTCTCGGTACTCTCCTTTAAGTATGGATGTAATATCCAAGCTAAACAGAGGACAAAAATAAGATGTTTTGTTTTCTACATCCAAAATTTGGGGAAACGACAAGACCCAAACAGCTTCCTGTTGATCTTTTGGTCTCTTGGCAACCTTTTGTTGCAGTTCTGAAAAGATATCTGTCTCAATTAATACATGATCACCTACTAGCTTTATACCCCGCTGTTTTACGGTATCCTGATTGGCTACTTTGATTCTGGCGCTACTGTAATCGTCCAAAGCGATGTAGTCAAACCAGGCGTTGAGAATCGCGTCTACCTTGCTTACTTCGTTCAACATCCCCTTCAGGCTACCTTGTATACCTTATTGTCCTTTCTAGCATTTTCTGGTTCCTGATTTCAATAGCCCAAGACTGGAAGGGAGTATCTCATCAAATGCTATCTAGCTTTTGACGGGTGATTTATAAAGTAAATCTTAAGATGCTATAAGTTTCGTTATTAGTGGGTTAGGGCGGACATGTTATTAAAGGTTATTTTCCTGATCAAGTACCCGCCTAACCCACGATGGCGGTGTGACACAGCTAAAATGGTGGAATAGATTTTACAGTTAAATCGGGCGCAAGGCTTTGCGCCCCTACGGTTTCTGAATGCAAGCGTTATCCATCAAAGTAAGCGTACCATGCCACTACTGGCTCGGAACCCTGGAGTCCTAGAGCTTTCTACCGGGTTCCTAGCAAAAGGGGGATAGTTAACCTAGATTGAGTATCAGGGAGCGGCATGTTAGATAAAATACCATTACCACAATCCCTAATGTAACATTCTCGAACTCAACATGACATCCTTACCACAGAAGCGCCAAGCAAGACGGGGACGGATATTCCCAGAATATACCATCCCGCCAGAAGAATTAGCCAGACGCAGAGCGAAACGCATTGAACTGGGCAAGCGTTGCCGAGTTATTTTTGAACGACTTCGCCCGGAACTGATTGAACAATACTACAATTGGTTCATTGCCATAGAACCCGATAGCGGCGACTATTTAATTGACCCAAAACTAGACGGAGTGCTTCAAAAAGGACAAGAACGTTATGTCAATACTGATGTTAAGCTAACAATCTTTCGACTGAATGAAACCGGAACTTGCGGCACGATATGATTGTAGGCAGGTTTGGTGAAAATGGGGAGTTGTTCTTTGAGATTGAACTGATAGCCGCAAATGGCGAACGTTTTGCCGTTGAAGCACTTCTAGATACGGGTTTTACCACAGGTTGGCTAGCACTTAACGCTCAGGATATCGAGGCGTTACAGTGGTCTGCGATCGCCTATGAAATCGACATGACAACGGCGCGAGGTAATGAGCTTTTTGACCTCTATGCAGGAACGGTAATGATCGATAACCAAGAGTTTACCATTCCCGTTCACGTTGGAGAAGGACTCCCTG
>CAKZMA010000377.1 GCA_937127375.1 uncultured Coleofasciculus sp.
CGAGTGAAAATGGTTTCAATCCCGCCAGGATTAGCGAAATCAACTCGTTGTCCATTTTCCACATTGAATTGTTCAAAGCTGTGGAATAGGTGAGAATCCCGTTGAGCGCCACCTTGAATCAGAATGTCTATTGGGTTATCGCCCGGTGTCAATTCCGACGTTTCACTACCCAAAGTAGCATCAGGAATAATTTGCGCGATCGCAGGCTGAGTTAAAACAATGCCAATCCAGCATCCCAATAGGCTTGTCGCGGTCAATGCCATTCTAGGGAAGCTAACGCGATCGAGGCTTTTTTGATTTAGGTTTCGTGCCACCGCACCATTACGTCTCAAGTAACACCAAACAAGTTATCGCTGTATTTGGCTACAATAGCATCTTTCTACAGGAAGATAGATCATCCGCGACTTTGGCGTAGTACGGCTAGCTGCTGTAATTGTTGGCTTTGCTGCTCCACTTGCATCGAGAGAGTATCACAGACTAGATCGCACAATTCAAACAGAAACGGGTTGGCTATTTTATAGTAGACACAAACCCCTTGCTGTTCACGGGACACAATTCCCGCCTGGTTGAGTATTTTTAGGTGCTTCGATACGTTAGCTTGTCCCAATCCGGTTTCTTCGATAATCTCCGTGACGTTCTTTGCACCTGCTTTCAAGCCGCAGACAATCTGTAGCCGACTGACTTCCGAGAGTACCTTAAAAAAATCTGCCATCAAGGTCAACGCCACAGGAGAGAGTTGGGAGATGCCGCAATCTGTTGATGAAGTCGCTTTCTTGGTCTTGGGTTTGGTCGCTGTGCGATTAGGCATAAGGAGTAATGCTGTGCGGTTCGGTGTTATTTACTAATTAGTCATATTATTACATACCATCACATACCCATACATTGTCTTCGCTGTCATGGCGAGAGAACCGACTGTAGGGGCGGGTTTTACAGGTAGCTTATGCCACAAACTGATACCTTGACTAAACCCGCCCTTGGCAAGCAGGTGAGTAGAGGGCAAAATTGTCACCCGCAAAATTTTTTTGGATAAACCCTTGACACTATATAACTAATTAGTCATATAATAAGTTCATCGACGAGAGGCGTCACTCAGTCG
The DNA here is from genome assembly GCA_937127375.1 of uncultured Coleofasciculus sp. GTDB lineage: Bacteria > Cyanobacteriota > Cyanobacteriia > Cyanobacteriales > Coleofasciculaceae > Coleofasciculus. The sequence continues at coordinate 1,097 of CAKZMA010000377.1, forward strand.
CGCCAGTCAAAGGGGTTTTCCGATGGGCAAACTATTTAATCAGCTAAAACAAGACATTTTGTATCAACATGGCATGAATGCCTGCCTGAATTGCGGTGTATGTACTGCCGTTTGTCCGGCAGCCGAGTTTAATGATTACTCTCCCAGAGAGGTAATGAACATCGTTCAATCCGAAGATGACGAACTGATTGAAGAATTACTCAAATCCGACAAGATTTGGTATTGCGGACAGTGTTTCTCCTGCAAAACCCGGTGTCCCCGAGGCAACAGCGTCGCCTCAGTCATTCTTGCCTTACGCCGACTCGCTATTCGTTACGGTTACTTTGCCGAGTCGGAAAAAGGACGACAGCAATTAATTGCCAAGCGGGTGTTTGGGGAAAATATGCTCAAACGCGGCTATACCTTACTCGCCCAAAACATCTCCCCATCCCATTTCCCTGAACTGGGTGAGAACTGGGAATACTATTACGACCATATGCAAGAAATGCGCGAATGGTGGGGTGTGCCAATGGATTTGGAAAATAGCCCCGGTTCCCACCGGATGATTCCGGAACAAGACATGGAAGAAGTGCGGACAATTTACCAAAAAACTGGTGCCGTCTCCTTAATGGATGCCGTGGAAAAAGGCATGGAAAAGAAACTCGGCAGCAAAGCGGAAGTGGAAAAATACTGGCAAACCTGGTTAGAAACTGGGGATAGCCGCAACTACGAAATCAAATAAATTAGGATAAAAATCATGAAATTAGCCGGAAAAAACCAAGCCTGGGAAAGACACCAAAAACAAGTCCCCAGCGTCGATGAACCAGGTGGAAACTTATGGGGATGCTTCCGCAGTTGTTTCCTCCAAAGTGCCGCCCCTTATACTGAAGGCATCGCCTATAAAATTTTAAAAAATGACCTAGGCATCGAACTGCGGGAAGCCCCTGGTCATACTTCCTGTGGGGCAATTGGATATCACGGCGATGTCACCAACCTAGAAACCCAGATGGTGATTGCAGCACGAAATTTTTCCATCGCCCATTATGAACAAGGTGTGGATAATCTTTTCTCCTTCTGTGTTACCTCCTTTGCCAACTATACGGAAGTGATTAAACTCTGGGAAGAAGAACCAGAGTTACTGGAATACACCGCGGGGAGTGTTTATAAGAAATTAGCCAGTTTGAAAGAGGCACACCCAGATTGTAATTTAATCTTAACCAACTGTCCGGGTTGTACCGTATTCCTGGATGCCGAACAAGGAACGATTAAGGAAGTCTTGGAAGAAGAATTTAACGTGTCTATTATTGACTACGCCCAACTGACTGGACTGCTGTTAGGCTATGACCCCTTTAAAGATTGTGGACTGAATGCCAAAGCCGTTCCGGTCGAACCGTTACTGGATAAAATTGGTATTCCTTATGACAAATCTAAGACGGCTGAAGAACGGAGACGACCGTTTTAGTTTGTAGTAAGCGCTTTAGCGCTTCTGGTACTAAAGTGCCTACTACGAACCCAGCTTAAGTCAGTGACATTCGTTTTAAGTTTGCTGTACCAATGCGGTGAAGGTGGCAATTGAAATTAAAGAACAGATCCCTGATTGTGAAATTTACAGTCTGTATATGGACATTCGGGTGTTTGGTCGCGGTTATGAGGAACTGTACCGAACGTCTCAGGAAAAATATGGGGTTCAGTTCATCCGAGGTCGGCTGTCTGAGGCGAATGAGAAAAATGATGGCAGTTTATTGTTAAGGGTAGAAGATACATTAACAGCAAGACCGATGCGGTTAACGGTGGACTTGTTGGTATTAATGGTGGGGATGTGTGGGAATACGGAACTGGCAGAAATTGCCGATTTAAAAGTGGGTTGTGATCGGTTCTATGAAACCGCCCATACTCAATATTCTAACAATTATTCGGCGCGAACAGGTGTTTTTCTGGCGGGGACAGCAACGGCTCCGAAAGCGATTGCTGAATCGATTACAGATGGGCGTTCGGCGGCGGCAGAAATTGCCGGGTTTCTCGCTACTAAGGTGGGTTCTCTCTCCCCATTTGAATCAGCGATCAATGGGCATTTTGCCAGTCAAAAGCAGGTTGTACATCAGTGAGGATTAAATCAATGGTCGCCAAAAAGAAATGCTTCTTTGGTATCAAAACCGATCGCCAGGTTGATGGTGATAAAATTAGTCAGAAGTTTATAGATAACGTGATCGCTGAGGGGGGTGAGAATGCCGCGATCGCGAGTTGTATGCAATGTGGGACGTGTAGTGGTGGATGTACCAATATTGACCGCATGGATATTTCCCCCCGGAAGCTGATTCTGTTGCTGCAACGGGGTGAATGGGAAACGATACTTAAAAGTAACACCCTCTGGTTATGTACCTCCTGTTACACCTGTACATCCCGATGTCCCCGTGGAGTACGACCAGCAGATGTCATTGAGGCGGTTAAAGCCCTTGCCATCCGCGAAGGAATTCAGAATGACTCGACCCGATTTAATCAGATCTTTGTGGAGTTAGTCAAGAAACGCGGGATTGTCTTTGAACCGGAACTCATGCATCAATATGGCGGGATTGAAGCCATGTTGGAACAAGCCGAGTTGGGTGTTAAATTAGCGCTTCGGGGTAAGTTGTCGCCCTTTCCGGCTAAAGTTAAAGACCCGAAAACCTTTAATCAAGCATTAGAAAAGGCGAGTAAAAAATGACATTTTGACTCGACCCCAGGAACTAACGGGATGGGATTCTCCAGTTTTTCCCATGTCGATGGATAAATTATCTGAGATTTGTGGGGCGGAGGTGGTTGATTTTCGGTCAAAGACCAAATGTTGTGGGGGACCGATTCTTGTTCCTCAGGAAAAGGTAGCGTTTGAACTGACGAAGCGCCTGTTAGATGAGGCAAAATCCCTAGGGGCAGATTGTATGGTGTTGGCTTGTCCGTTGTGTGTTAATAATTTAGAACTGAGACAGCCGGATATTGAGAAGGCGTACAATGTTTCCTATAAGCTGCCCATTCTTTATATCACGGAAATTATTGGCTTGGCGTTAGGAATTAAACCGATAAAACTGGGAATTAACAAGCACGTTGTTTCACCTAAACCTGTTTTGGCTAAATTGGGATTCTAATCGGATAACTATACCACCACTCCTGGCGTGCCACAGTTAAAATCGTGAAATAGATTTGACCATTGAATGGGGCAGATGTCGGTGTGGTAAAAGGGCGCACGTCTGTGCGCCCCTACAGTTCTAATCCATCCAATTAGGTGTGCTATACAAGTAGTGCCGTGACCCAACTAAAATGGGGCTTTGTTTGTAGTGAGAACTTTAGTTCTCTAACGCCTAGCTGGAGAGGGCTGAAGCCCTTACTACGAACCCAATTATTACCATCAATTTAGGCTTGTTACACCACTATGAACCACCACTTGATATTAAGCAGACTTTCCCCGCGCCAATGTAGAGGTATTGTCAGCAATGTGTCTACTACCTTGCATTTTTAATTGCACAAACAACTATATAGTGATATATTCACTTAAGTAATTACAAGGTTCCCTGGCAAGGCGGGAAACACTCTCAGCCAATAACCAAGAATTGCCGTCACCATTGGGTAATCGGTTCAGAGTGTTAGAACGCCGAAAAATCCACTGTTCGTTTACATTAGGTATCATGTTCAACAATGTCGGACGCTTCGATCAAATTGTTCGCTTACTTTTAGCAGAAATTTTGCTTTATGCCGGGTTGAGTGTTTATCAAGATACTGGCTTAGTGGTTGGATTGGATATTGCCGCTGCTTTGCTTGCTTTCAGTGCGGCAATTGGCTTTTGTGGCATTTATCGCTTACTCAATATCAACACTCGCCCACCTCACGATCATCCACCTGTCTAACCTTTACGCCAGTTCTAGCAACCATTCATTTAAAGTAGGAGAAACCATGAAAATTGCTGTCGCTAGTCAAAATAAAACCAACATAACCGAACAGGCTGGACATTGCCAGAGGTTTTGGATTTACGACATCAAAGACAATGAAATAACCGCTAAAACGCTTTTGGAATTGTCACCTGAACAGTCGTTTCACAATAGCAAACCCAATCACTCCCATCCGTTAGATGATGTGCAGGTTTTGATTGCTGGGGGAATGGGAAAGAAATTGATGAGCCGTCTGGAACAGAAGGGAATTGAACCCGTGATTACTAAAGAAACGGATCTAGATAAAGCGGTTGACGCCTATCTTAATGGGTCTTTGGTCAAAGAAGATAGCGAATGTCATGATCATGAACATGAGCATCAACACCGCCATCAACACCGTCACGGAGGTGAAACGTAAGTGAGATTTAGAACGGAAACCGTAGGGGCGCATGGCGTGCGCCCGATTCAATGGTAAAAATTCCACCATTTTAGCTGTGCCACGCTAGTAGCAACGGCAGATGAATTTTAAACAGTGGTAAAATAGACGAGGAGCCAATCCAATTAATTACTGTAGCCGCTTCGCTTGAATCAGGGGATCTATCTTATCTTATGCAATGGCTTAAAGTTGTAGCTGCGTCAACGAGAAAGGCGTTGATGTCGCTTAAATTGTTTTGGAATTTACCGCAATGTCTATTCTCTCCACTCAACAGAATTGCCAGATTTTACGCAGTATCTATGAAAAAGTCGATCATCCTATTTTCGTGATCGATATCGATGAGCAAGGACATTACCGTTATACCGATTTTAATCCCGTGGCTAAAAAAATTTTGGGGTTAACGTCAGATAACCTACGTGGACGTTTACTGCGCGAAATCTTGCCACTTGAATTAGCCGAACCCTGTATAGAACTTTATAATGAATGCGTTAAAGCGGAAAAAACGATTCACTACGAAAAACTCGTTACTCTAGACGGAGAACAAATTTGGTGGTTAACAGGACTCACCCCGCTCAAAGATGCTAATGGGCGCATTTATCGACTCGTGGGAACCTGTACCAATATCACCAAACGTAAGCAATTTGAACAAGCGTTGCAAGCATCGGAAACTCGATATCGACAACTAGCGCAGCGAGAATCACTGCTGAATTGTATTGCTAGTCAAATTCGTGCTTCCCTTGATTTTAATACGGTGGTGGAAACTGCCGTAGATAAACTTTATCACTTATTAGAATTGGAACGCTGCGTCTTCCGATTATATGTACCCGAAGCGATTCCTCCCGTAGCAGAAGTTATCGCTGAAGCCAAGCACCCTGAGTTACGTTCCTTAAACGGAAGTCGAGTTCCCGTAGCCGAAATTACTCCCTTAATTGCCAAAATCACCCGCAAGGAAGTGACTCGCATTGAAGATACTCTGACGTTACAAAATCCAGTTGAACGCCAATTTTTTCTGGAGACATTAAACTATCGTGCTGTGGTTTTTGTCCCTGTTCACACTCAATCGGGGAAAATTGGCGCTATCTGTTGCAGTCATAGTCGGAAAACGCGACATTGGAGTGACAGCGACGTAGACTTGTTAGAACGGGTAGCCGATAAACTGGCGATCGCGCTTACGCAAGCGGAACTCTACGCCCAAACTCGCTCAATTGCTGAATCAGAAGCCCAGAAAGCCATAGAACTGACAGCGGCTTTGCAACAATTGCAACAGACGCAAGCTCAACTCATCCAACAAGAAAAAATGTCCAGTTTGGGACAACTGGTGGCGGGAGTTGCTCATGAAATTAATAACCCAGTTAGCTTTATTTATGGCAATATTAATCCGGCTAAAGATTATATTGACGATGTTTTGGAATTGGTACAGCTTTATCAGCAATCCTATCCCAATTCTACTCCCCTGATTCAAGCCAAATTGCAGCAACTGGATTGGGAATTTATTCAGCGAGACTTTCCTAAATTACTGGACTCGATCAAAATCGGAGCTGATCGGATTCGTAAAATTGTGCAATCATTGCGGAACTTTTCGCGACTCGACGAAGCCGAGATGAAAGCGGTTGATTTGCATGAAGGAATTGATAATACTCTATTAATTCTCGAAAATCGTTTGCAATCGAATGCCAACCGTCCGGCTATCCAGGTGGTTAAAGACTATGGTGATTTGCCATTCGTTGAGTGCTATGCTAGAGAAATAAATCAAGTGTTTATGAATCTGTTAATTAATGCGATTGATGCGTTAGATGCCGATTTATTGAAGCCGCCAATGATTCAGATATTGACTCAAAGAGTAGACGATGAAACTGTGACGATTCACGTTCAGGATAATGGTGTGGGAATACCAGCAAAACTAAAATCACGAGTGTTTGAACCGTTTTTTACCACCAAACCTGTTGGCAAAGGAACGGGATTAGGATTATCAATTAGTTATAAAATTGTCGAGAAACATGGCGGCACTCTCGACTATCGTTCCCAACTAGGGAAAGGCACAGAGTTTGTGGTGAAACTTCCGCGATCGCAGAAAAAATCCTAATTTATAGAATAACCTATGCAGACTATAAAAAACCCCTGTCAGCTTACCGTTTTAGTCGAGAATACAGCTTATGGGCGAGGAGTTTTAGGGGAACATGGGCTGTCTTATCTGATTGAAACCGATTCCCAGCGCATTTTATTTGATACAGGAGGGGGGTTAACATTGCGCCACAATGCTCAACAGTTGGGAATTTCACTACAAAATTTAGATGCGGTGGCGCTGAGTCATGGTCATTATGATCATACAGGTGGTTTAATCACCCTCTTAGAAGACTGTAATATTGCTAAACTCTTTCTGCATCCGGCGGCGCTACAACCCAAGTTTAGTCCCAGAGGGAATATTGGCTCTCCAATTCAAGATGTAGATAGGCTCAAACAGGCGATTGATCAGTTAGTTTGGACAGATAAACCTACAGAAGTTATCCCTGGTATTTACTTGACGGGTTCAATTCCCCGGCGTCATCCCCTGGAAGATACGGGAGGTGATTTTTGGCAGGATTCCCAGCAAAATCAAGTGGATTTGATTGTGGATGATCAAGCCTTGTTTCTGGATACACCCGCAGGAATGGTGGTGATTTTAGGCTGCGCTCATTCAGGTGTGATCAATACCCTCAATTATATTGCCCAAATCACAGGCATCGACAAATTTTACGCCGTAATTGGGGGAATGCACCTGTTACGGGCGAGTCGCGATCGCGTGCAAGCAACGGTGGAAACCTTGGCGAACTATAAGGTTCAGTTGTTAGGGGCGAATCACTGTACTGGAACCGCCGCGATCGCGTTTTTGTGGCATCATTTTCCCGGAGACTGTATTAGCTGCCATGTGGGTACTCGCTTAGCGTTTGGCCTGAAGGGGTGACAAACCGTCTTACACCCTTGAAAATGAGGCTTTAAGCGACATTAATATCTCCAAAGATGAAGCCTTATTGACATTCTTATTGACAGATGAAGACCACCAGATGAGATATATTCAAGCGAAGCGTTGCGCAGGGGGTATGGGGGAGGCGCTCGTCCCCCATCGGGGGGTCTGGGGGGCTGGTCCCCCAGAAACAACCGCTATCTTTGACCTTATCTGTGACGAGAAGAAATGGTCTAAAAGCGGGATGGCTCAACACTTCAGCTAGCTTGTCACCCCTTCAGGTTTGGCACTTGAATAATGGGCAGGGTGTAGGGTGTGGGGTGTGGGGTGTCGGGAACAATTGAACCCCTCTCGCCCCGCTTAAAAATGATTAAGATAACCAAAATTGGCACTTACCGCCAAAGCACGTCTAATTTAGAATGTCTGCCCTGTGTAAACAGAGCGAACTTCTCCATTCCGTCGAATAATAGCTTCTC
>CAKZMA010000378.1 GCA_937127375.1 uncultured Coleofasciculus sp.
TTCAACTGAAACAAAGTGGCGATTGGATATCTGTGGAAATTTGGACAGGTAAACCCATGCGTCGAGAAGTTAGAAGTGGCAAATTTTATACAGAATATCATGATCTCTACGCCACCAGTCGATTAGCAAAATTCTAAAGTATAGCAGTAGACACATCCATTAGGACGTTCCGAACTGTTGTAGAGACGTTGCATGCAACGTCTCTACTAAATGATGTGTCCTAAACGCTATGGCGGTTGCTATAACCTTTTGCCAGGGCGATTAAAATCGCTGCTACACTTGCCTTGCGTCCGCCTACGCGGACTGGGTTATAACGGCGGTAGCTAACCCGAATTTGTTATAACACGCTGATTTCCCTGTTCCCTATTCCCTCTTTTAACAAGAACGTAGCCGCGCCAGCAAAACCACAATTTCATCAATTGCCTCACGGATGGTACTCACTGATTGATTGGATTGATTCACCATAATACTAAACACCAAGGGCTGATAATCGGGAACGTCTACATAGCCAGACAGGGCTGACACGCCAGTCATGGTTCCCGTTTTAGCATACACTCGACCTTGGGCTGGGGTATTCTGAAAGCGCTGTCGTAGTGTTCCTTCTACCCCAGCCACGGCTAAGGAATCTCGATAGGATTGTGCCATCGGAGTTCGTGCGATCGCCTGTAGGAGTTGTACGATAGCCGTGGGGCTAACCAGATTGTGGCGAGATAATCCGGAACCATCAGCAAGGACGTAGGACTCGGGTTCCACCCCTAATTCTGTTAAGATATCTCTAATCTGTTCCCGTCCAGCTTTAGCGGTTGACTCATTTGCCTCTTTTTCTGTCACACCTAGCGATCGCAATAAGGCTTCTGCATATAGATTATTACTGTTTTGATTGGTTTGGCTGATCAGTTCACTCAGGGGAGGAGATTCCACCGCCGCTAATTCAGTGTCTTCTTGAGCATTCGGTTCAGTTGTCACCAACCCTTGTTCCACCTGAATTCCAGCATCCGCTAACGCCAGACGGGAATGCTGGAGAAAATAGTCAGCCGGATTAGGAATTGCCACCGCCGTTAACCAAAGTCCTGCATCCGCCGCTAATTGACCGCGAATTCGTAATAATGGTTTACCTAGCACCCCAGAAATATTAATTGATTCTGCGGATTCGGCGTCAGTAGTAACGGTTTGATTTTCAATCTGCCATTGATTGGCTGCAATGGGATCAGCCCAATTCACGGTAAGGGGTTGTCCTATGTCTTGAGGCGTTAAGGTTAGTAATGCAGCATTTTCATTGAGAATTAAACTATTGACCGCCGTCCCATAATAAAATTGAATATCTGACCATTCCCAGGTTGGGTTAACCTTAGGTTCACTAAAATAACGATCTTCGACAATAAGCTGATCCACGCGCCGAATTCCCTGACGCTGAAGCTGTTGGGCTAAGTCTTTTAACTGATCTGTACTTAAACTGGGATCACCTCGCCCAACAACTCGTAATTGCGGTATAGTTTCATCTGAAAGGGTGCCATAAACAGAGGTGCGAATGCGAAAATCAGCACCGAGTTGGGATAAAGCGGCGGCTGTGGTGAAGAGTTTGAGATTAGATGCGGGGATAAAATAGCGATCGCGTTCACGACTATAGAGGGGTGTGTCTGACAATAGGGGTTGGATCAAGATACCCCAACGGGCATAATCAAATTCGGGACGATTGGCGATCGCGTCGATGGAGGCTTTGAGATCCGCCGGACATATTGTCGGCGCTGTATCCGGGGATGGTTCAACTGTTGTCGGCGCATCCGTTTGAGCCGTGACTGGGGTGAGTTGGGTGACGAATTGCGCTTCAAGTAACAACAGCAACAGCAGCAGCAGTTGTTTGGGGTTAAACCTAGAGTCGTAAGGACGTTGATTGGGTTTGAACGAGAAAAGGGAATTGAACATGGACAGAGTTTTTGGTTATCTCTGATACTGTACAAGGAATCAAGGCAGGTTCGCTATCGGCAAGAGTATAACTTGACTCACCACCTCAATCTGGAAGGGGTTTGTCTTTTGAATTTCACCAAAACTCCTAATTTTGATTATCTTTAATAAAGTAAATAAAGTAATTTTATCCATAAAATACGGCAACAGTAAAGAATCTATTAATGCATACGCCGCCTATAGTGCGATTCTGTGTGGTATCGGCAAAGATATTAATGCAGGCTATTAATTTGGTTAATTAGCATTAAAGATGAAGATTCTGATTGAGAATGCTGGAGCGCAAAAAGGTTTGCCCGTAAAACATCCCATCCAGGCTAAATTCCCATAGAGTAAATCAAAAACCAGAATGACAAGCCTCTGACGCCTTATACTAAAGATTAACCTGCATAACGGGATTATGGACTATGGTATTGCAATCCCTAAGCCATTTCATTTTGAAGATTTCAGGAAAAATACCGCTTCGCGTTATTTTGGTTGTCCCCTTTGTCCTGCAAATTTTTACAGCCGTCGTGCTTGTTGGATATCTTTCCTTTAAAAATGGTCAAAAGGCAGTAGAAGATCTCGCCGGACAGTTGCAAGAGGAAATTAGCGATCGCATTGAAGAAAAACTCGCAAACTATTTTAACATTCCCAGCCTAATCAATCAAATCACCTCCCGGGCAATTCGCAGCAATTTATTACGTTTAGATAACCAAGCGTCCCTAGAACATTACTTTTGGAACCAAGTTCAAGTTTTTGATACAGTTAGCTACATTTACTTTGGCAATGAACAAGGTGGATTGGCGTCAGCGGGTCGCCTGGATGATGGTAGTTTGATCATTGAAGCCACTGATAATTTTGTCGCCGGAGACTACAAAATTTACTCAACCAATGATCAAGGTCAGCGTGTAGAACTGATTAGCGTTCAGGATCACCACGACAGCAGAATCCGACCCTGGTACAAAAATGCTGTGCAAGCGGGTCAGCCAATCTGGGGAGAAATCTACGCTTATGCGGCTTATCCGACCTTGGGAATTCCCTTTGTTGAACCCTTTTACGACCAGACTGGAAAAGTTCAAGGTGTTTTGTCCGTTGATTTAAACATTTCCCACGTTAGCGAGTTCTTACGCCGCCTAGACATTGGTCGTTCTGGTGAAACCTTTATCATGGAACGTTCTGGACTGTTAGTGGCAAGTTCGACCTCCAAAAAACCCTTTAAAAAAATAGATAAAGAGATCACACGATTACAAGCCAGGGAATTAAATCAACCCTTAATCCGTTCGACTGCCCACTATTTAATCGACTACTTTGGTAATTTAAACCAGATTAGTCAGAGTCAACAACTTGACTTTAGGCTTGAAGGTCGGCGACACTTTGTTCAAGTCCACCCCTTTCAAGACGAATTTGGTTTAGATTGGCTGATTGTTGTCGTGGTTCCAGAAGCTGATTTCATGGAACAAATTTATGCCAATACTCGCACAACCCTATTACTCTGTATCGCTGCATTACTCGTAGCCACCTCAGCCGGATTGTTAACCAGTCGTTGGATTGCCCAACCCATTATGCAACTCAAAGCCGCAGCTATGGCGTTGTCAGAAGAGAAATTTGACCAGACTGTAAACTTAGACCGTTCTGATGAGGTGGGAGTGCTGGCGAAAGCGTTTAATCGCATGGCGCTTCAGTTACAAGAATCCTTTGTGGCTTTAGAGCGTAAAAATACTGAATTACAGCATCTCGACCAACTCAAAGACGAATTTTTAGCCAATACATCCCACGAACTCCGCACACCCCTAAATGGCATTATTGGCATTGCTGAATCTTTAATAGACGGCGCAGCCGGACAATTACCAACAAAAGCCCAAGAAAATCTCGCCATGATTGCCTCAAGTGGTAGACGATTGTCCAATCTGGTCAATGATATCCTGGATTTCTCGAAACTCAAACATAAAAACCTAGAATTACAACTTAAGCCCGTCGGCTTGCGAGCCATCGTTGATGTTGTCCTGAATACGTCTCAGCCACTGATTGGCAAAAAATCCTTACAGTTAATTAATTCAGTTCCTCCTGATTTCCCATTAGTTCATGCCGATGAAAACCGCTTACAACAGATTTTTTACAACTTAATTGGCAATGCTATCAAGTTTACAGAACAAGGGACAATAGATGTGTCAGTACAGGTTAAAAACCGCGATTATATGAGTATGAATATTGATAATACTCCAGTAGAATCCCAACAGGCTACCATTATCGTCGCTGACACGGGTATTGGTATACCAGAGAATAAATTAGAGAAAATATTTGAATCATTTGAACAAGCCGATGGCTCTACCAGTCGCAAATACGGCGGTACGGGTTTAGGTTTAGCCGTCACTAAGAAATTAGTGGAGTTACAAGGGGGAACAATTCGGGTGACATCCACAGTGGGTGTCGGTTCACAGTTTCGCTTTTCCTTACCGCTTTCCACTAAGCAAGGACAGAACGTTTCTCAAGTCTCACAAATTCCAGTTCTGGTTCAACATCCGCTGATTAAAGAAGAAGAAAAGGTAACTCCGTTAGAGTCGAGAGTCTGTTCACTAGAAGCCTTTAAAATTTTGGTCGTTGATGATGAACCCATTAATCTTAAGGTTTTAGAGAATCAGCTCTCTTTAGCCAACTATTCATTGATGTACGCGACCAATGGTTTAGAGTCTTTAGAAATTATTGAGAATGGGTTTAAACCGGATTTAATTCTATTAGATGTGATGATGCCTCGGATGACCGGGTATGAAGTCTGCCAGAGGCTTAGAGTCAAGTTTTTGGCGAGCGAATTACCGATTGTGATGTTAACGGCAAAAAATAGACCGACTGATTTAGTAGAAGGTTTTCTGTCCGGTGCTAATGATTATTTAATCAAACCGTTTTCTAAATCAGAATTACTCGCGAGGATCAAAACCCATATTCGTTTAACTCAGATTAACAAAGCCTATGGTCGGTTTGTTCCCCATGACTTTCTGCGCTTTCTGGGTCATGAAAGTATTGTGGATGTCCAATTGGGAGACCACATCCAGAAAGAAATGACCATTATGTTCTCTGATATTCGCTCATTTACAAGCTTATCAGAAGCCCTGTCTCCCCAAGATAACTTTAACTTCATTAATGATTATTTGAGTCGAGTCAGTCCAGTGATTCGGGAAAACCGTGGCTTTATTGATAAATACATTGGCGATGCGGTTATGGCACTTTTCCCAGAATCAGCAGATGATGCGGTTCGGGGTGCGATTGCGATGCAACAACAAGTTACCCGCTACAATGAGTATCGGCAGCAACAGGGTGATGTTCCGATTGCCATTGGTATTGGCTTACACACTGGGAGTTTAATGCTGGGGACGATTGGCGAACGGGAACGGATGGAAAGTACTGTGATAGCGGATGCTGTCAATCTGGCATCTCGTTTGGAAGGGTTGACCAAGGTTTATGGTGCGAATATTTTGGTTAGTGGACAAACCTTATTTCAACTGGAAGACTTTCAAAACTACAACTATCGATTCCTAGAGCGGGTTACTGTAGAGGGAAGAAAATTAGCTGTAGCCGTTTTTGAAGTCTTTGATGGAGATTCTCCGAAGAGTCAGCGTTTAAAGAGACAAACAAAAACTTTATTTGAACAAGGTGTTCTACTTTTTTATCAACAAAGGTTTGCAGCAGCAAAACGTATTTTTCGGGAAATCGTGAAAATTAATCCCCAGGACAAAGCGGCTGTTTTTTATCTAAATAAGAGTTTACCTGGCTTTCTTACAAAGATATGAAAAAAGGGGTCACAATAAACCAAACTCTAGAATAATATGATGTCCGGACTTACAGCAGATTTGGTGGTTGATGAGGTACAGTCTCTAAGCAAGATCCCCGACTTCTCCAAGAAGTCGGGGATCTGTATGTGTACCTCAGAATTTCGACAGGACTTCGGCGTGAGCGCTCAGTCGAGCCGTCGAACGCTCAATTGCCGCGAAGTCGAGATGTTGAAACCATTGCCCATTGCCTATTCCCTATTCCCTCTCCCCACCACAAGACTTATTCAGCAGCCCCTAAATACGATCACACTTGACTCAAGGCTTGCTGTAAACGGGATTTATCTTGTCCTTTCTGGTGTAGTAATACCCAAGACTCCATTAAATCAGGACCATGGACATCACCCGTAAGTCCAGCCCGCAAAGATCGCATGACTAAGCCTTTCTTCACTTTTTGCTGTTTTGTCACCTGTTTGATGATTTGCCCTGCGGTTTCTGCACTGAATTCTGGCGTATTGTCTAAGGCTTCCAAAACCGCGTTCAGTACATCTGTAGCCCCTTCTTTTTTAAGTTGCTCAATTGCATCTGAGGTCAATTCAACCGAGTCGGTAAAGAACATCCCTGTCATCTCCACCGCATCCGGTAAGCGGGTCAGACTCGGACCAATCACAGCCGCTAATCGTTCTAACCAAGGGCGATTATTTTCCGGGTCAATCTCATACCCAGCTTCTTGCCAATAGGGAATCAGTAACTCGACTAATTCTGATGGCGATTTTTTGTGCAGATATTGACTATTCAGCCAATCTAGTTTATCCCAGTCAAACTTTGCTCCCGCTTTATTCACCCGATCAAAACTAAACTGTTGGGCGGCTTCTTCTAGGGTGAAAATTTCCTGGGTTGAATCTGGTGGTGACCAACCCAATAGCGTCATATAATTTGCCATGGCTTCCGGGACAAACCCCATATTCTGAAACTCAGAAATCGAGGTCACACCATCGCGTTTAGACAGTTTTTGCCCTTGTGGATTCAGAATTAATGGTGTGTGAGCAAATTCGGGTACGGTTGCGCCAAGGGCTTCATACAGTAATATCTGTTTGGCAGTATTGGCAATGTGGTCTTCACCTCGGATGACATGGGTGATTTTCATATCCATATCATCAACCACAACCGCTAAATTATAGAGAGGCTGACCAATTTCACCTTGGGATGCAGCCCGGGCAATTACCATATCCCCCCCTAAATCACTGCCTTTCCAGGTGAGTTTACCGCGCACCAGGTCATTCCAGACAATCTCACGATTATCGTCAATCTTAAACCGAATCACCGGCTGTCGTCCCTCGGCTTCAAAGGCGCTGCGTTGTTCTGGGGTGAGATTGCGGTGACGGTTATCGTAGCGAGGGGCTTCTTTGCGGGCTTTTTGGGCGTCTCGGAGTACCTTGAGTTCGTCTTCTGTGGTGTAACAGTAATAGGCTAATCCGTTATCTAAAAGGGTTTGAATGGTGTGGTGATAAAGGTCAGACCGTTTCGATTGAAAAACAGGTCCTTCATCCCAGTTGAGTCCTAACCAGGTGAGTCCATCCAAGATATTCTGGGTATATTCGGGACGCGATCGCGTCTGGTCGGTGTCTTCGATGCGTAGAATAAACTGACCCCCGTGGTGTCGGGCGAATAACCAGTTAAATACGGCGGTTCTGGCGGTACCGATGTGTAAGTTTCCGGTGGGAGACGGTGCAATGCGGACTCTAACAGTCACAAGATCAATCTCTGGTTAGGGTTGGCTAAGTATTTTCCAGCTATTCATTGTAGCGCAGAGCGGCGCTAATTTGTCGTTGGCGCTGACTTGATGGTGATTTACCCACGGATAAAGTAGGAAGAATCACCCACCTTTGCTAATCATCAGGTGCTAAACACTCCCTCATCCATCCCCGAATTTCTTTTTCCAACCACTTCAATAACGTTTTTGCCTCCTGGTAAATCTGCACCCACCACATAAAAATCATGAGGATAGATCCAGTTCGTATCCATAGGACCATGAATTTGAATACCCGTCATTACCGCATACTTAAATATAGAAGAATCTAAGGGATTTAAGAGGGTTTCCACATCATCAGAAATAATCTGACAAGCCAACTTAGTCATCTCAACTAAATTCGGTTTTTCTCCATAATTTATAGTGGACAGTATTTTTTGTCGGATAATAGATTGTTCCAGATCCTCGATATCCATTTTCAGGTTAAGACGTCCTGATTCTAACTCGTTGACAATCGCTTCTAATGCACCACAGGCATGAGACGCTTTGTGGATACCTTCTCGATAAACCTTGCCAATTTCTCCGTCTCTAGAAATCGCAATATGAGGCATTGCTAAAAACGCAAAGCGGCGTATTCCATCGAAAATCGGAACGTGGTCTGTTGCGGCGGCTAAACCCGTTTTTCCCATCATCACGAACCCAGCAAGACTACAACAATTAAATGTTTTTCCCCAGTATCTAATTAATTCATTAAGTAACGGATCAGTAATTTCGTCCCGACAGAGTGCTGCCATTCCCATTGTATTTTCATCTTCAAAACCCAGGGCTTTTAAACAATGGAAAGTTTTTTTCATGTAATCTTCCATAGGTAATGCACCCGGAAAATACCGTTGAAGACATTCATGGAAAATTGGGTAAGTGCTTGAGTCATAACCCGTTAATGGCAACATAACACCTTGAGTATCCTATTATAATTTATCGAAAATTATATTATTGAAACATCGTAATTCAGCTAGAAATCCCGATGTTGCCAGTAGAGGGGTTGAGACAAACGATAATGCTATTGGATTCACTGCGAATCGAACTCACCCCGTAGCGGCTGAGCGAGTAGGCATTGCATTCTGTCTAAACTGAACCTACATTCTTTAAACATTTTACGGGACTGACGGGGCTCGAACCCGCAACTTCCGCCGTGACAGGGCGGTGCTCTAACCAATTGAACTACAGTCCCAATTTCCGAGCCGAATTCTATTGTTACGAAGATCTATGGATTTGTCAAGCCAGTGCAGAAAAATTTTTGTCGCTGGGTGTGCAGGGGGAAGCTGGGGAAGCTGGGGAAGCTGGGGAAGCTGGGGGAGATGAGGGAGATG
>CAKZMA010000379.1 GCA_937127375.1 uncultured Coleofasciculus sp.
TCATTTTTTCGCCTCGGCTGCGATTAACATCGTTGCAGCATATTCATTATTAGGTTGAATTTCCAGCGCCTTTTTCAGAGACGCGATCGCGTCATCGAACCGTTCCAATTCCATATAGGCTTCGGCTTTGTTAATCCAAGCGTTTGCAGAATTAGGTTTAAGCTGAATGGCGCGATCAAGAACCGGAATCGCTTTCTCCGGTTGACCTAATAAAATCAAAGCAACACCTTGATTAATCCAGGCTTCGGCAAAATCTGGCTTCAGGGTTGTGGCTTTTTCGTAGAGGTTTAATGCTTCTTGGTGTCTTCCTAACTGATCCAACGCCGCGCCTTTACTCCACAAGGCTTCAGGATAATCAGGGTTAATGGCTAAAGCGCGATCGCACGCCTGAATCGCTTCGGTTGGACGAACCTGAGTGTTTAAATCATAGCAGCGTTGCCAATGGGTTTTGGCGTTGGCGGTATTAGGGGAAGGGGAAGCCGATGGAACAGGTGAGGGTGTTGGCTGAACCTTTGTTGGCTTTGGCGCTGCGGGAGTTGGTGTTGGCGTTGCTGGTTTGGGGGGTGCAGGATTTTGAGTGACTGGGGGTGACTTTTTCACAGAAGGGGAAGGAGTTGATTCCGGTGAAGGAACAGGAGATGATTGGTTATTGGGTTTTGGTGTATCAGGAGTAGGCTGTTCAGAAGTAGGTGATTCTGAGTCTGAACTGGGATTCGTCGCTATCTCCTCCGTGGGGGAAGATTCCAGGGATGATGTGGGGGAGGGTTGAGTTGCAGAGTTCGCAGAATTAACTGTTAATTCCTGACTCTGATGCGTCGTTTTGCTGGTAAACTGCGGAATCAGCAGTGTTGTCGCGACTCCAGCAATTCCGCCGACAATGCCTAAAATTGCTACAACCCACCAAAGATTCAGCCCTCGTTTCGAGTTGGAACCGGGTGTAACAATTGTAGGGACTGAACTCCCTGATCCGGGTTGGGAATTCCGCCACGTTTCGGGTAACTGAGTGGTACTGGTGTCTGAGGGGGATGTGGCTGGAGACTCCGTGGGTGTCCAAATCTGAGTTGAGGTTGATCCCGGAATCGATGCTGTGGTGTCTGCGGAATCGGGTAATTGTTGCGTTGTATCGGATAAGGGTGGAATATCGCTGGAGAGACGTTGCAGGGCATCTAAGGCTTCCGTAGCAGTTTGATAGCGATCGCGGAAGTCATACCGAATCATCTGATCCAGAACCTCTGCCAGGTTGAGACTAACATGAGGGGCTAAATCACGCCACTGAATTTCTCCTGTCTCTGGATTTTCCCGAAGTACTCGAGGATGTGTCCCGGTTAAGGCTTGAATCCCTAAGATACCCACCGCATACACATCACTACTAAACCGGGGTTGTCCACCCAACTGTTCTTTAGGAACATAGCCTTGAGTCCCAATGGAAATGGTTAAATTAGTTTGTCCCGATTGAGGATGACTAAATTGAGTGGTAACTTGCTTCACCGCACCAAAATCAATCAAGACAATTCTGCCATCCTGTTGGCGGCGAATCAGATTAGAGGGTTTGATATCGCGATGAATGACATTTTGCTCATGGACATACGCCAAAACCTGGAGAATATCCTCTAGTAAGGCAATAGTTTTAGATTCTAACCATTGCTGACCTTTTTTCAATTCCTGGGTGAGGGGATTGCCAAGAATTAATTCTTGTGCTAAATAAAATTCCTGATTCTCTTCAAAATGTGCCAGCAGCCGGGGAATTTGGTCATGATTACCCAGTTGATAGAGGACTTGAGCTTCGGTGTCAAATAGGCGTCTAGCGGTTTCCAGACTGGCGGCGTCAGTAGTTTTAGGTTTAAGCTGCTTAATCACGCATTGGGGATGTCCAGGTAAGTGGAGATCTTGCGCCAGGAAGGTTTGACCAAATCCGCCTATTCCCAGTTGACTCTCGATTTTATAGCGTCCACCGAGGGGTTGCTCCGTATTTGTGGATTGAAATCGACGGAAAAGATTGATGCTCATGTCCTACCGCTCTTTACAGGAAAAATGAATCCTTGACCTATTATCTTAATTATTTTTAACGATATGATTTGGATAGTGACAAAATCATCATTAATCTTTATCCAGATTGCTTTGCCAAATCGTTTAATCCAATACCTAAAGCGTTTGACGTGACAACAGGCGTTGCGGTTTCGGTTTTGCCGACAATATCGCTCAAAAAACGGGAACCATTACTATAACAGGTGTTCGAGGTCTACCACGTCTATGTATATTCAATTAACCTGGGAAGATCCAGAAATGGGGGAAGTCAAGCGATCCCTCTTAGCCGCCCCGATCGCGATCGGTCGAGAATTGGATCAAATGCCAGAGTATTGGGGAGGAGAGTCGGTATCTCGGTTAGAACTGGCTAACCCAGAGATCTCCCGGTTTCATGTCCTGATTACGGTGGCAAATCACCAAATGTATATTACCGATCAACGTAGTGCTAACGGTACCTTTCTGAATGGGCGACCCCTGCGCCAAGCCAATCAACCGATTTCCTTTAAAGATACCCTACGAATGGGTCCCTATAAAATGACCGTCACCTTAGTCCACAGCAATGATCTCAACGCCACCGCCCAGAGTCCCAATGTATCCAGTTTTACACCGTCGATGAAGTCTATCCCCCAAAAGAAAGTGGTGATCTGGGCGATTGGAATCGGCGTTCTCTTGTTAACCACATTTGGTGCATGGGCAGTAGCCAGCACTATTTTAGAGCGATCGCGCCCTCAACCGTCACCCACATCGCCGTCTAGTAGTCGTCTGGTGAAATAAAGCGGGGGAAGCGGGGGAAGCGGGGGAAGCGGGGGAAGCGGGGGAAGCGGGGGA
>CAKZMA010000380.1 GCA_937127375.1 uncultured Coleofasciculus sp.
AATTGGCAATTAGCCCTACTCAGTTTAATTGGGTTAACTCTGTGCGCCATTGCCCCAGCCAAAATTGCCAGCCTCGCCACCAACGCCGGTTATCAGTTATTGCAAAAAGAAGGACAAATTGCCAACGTTGTCGAAGAGAATATCCTCTCCCAAGCCGTTGTTAAGATATTCGGACTAGAAAACCGAATGTCCCAGGAGTTTTTCGCCCATCTAAACGCCTTAAAACAAATCTATATCCGGGCAACCTTTCTCTCCTACTTAACCCATAAAATCCCTATGGTGGGTTTTGTCCTGACGCAGATTGTGGTTTTAAGTATCGGGGCTGTCATGACCTACCAGAGTATCATTTCCGTAGGGACTCTTGCCTCTTTTCAAGTCTTCTTACTCGGATTGAATCTCAACATCCTCGGCTTATCTTCATCAATCCCTATGTTTATCGATGGCGTATCCGCCCTACGACGCATCAGCGATATCTTATCCGAAGTTCCTACCATCCAGGATGCCCCAGATGCGATGGAATTGCCCCATTTTCACAGTGAACTTTACTTTGACAATGTTACCTTTAATTACTCCTCTGAAAGAAGTGGAGTCAAAAATCTATCCCTGAAGATTCGCCAAGGAGACTTCGCCGTATTTGTCGGTGCTTCTGGCGCGGGAAAAAGTACAATTATCAACTTATTGATGCGATTTTATGACCCGGATAAAGGACGCATTCTCTTTGATGGCGTTGATTTACGTCATGTCACAGTACGCTCCCTCCGTTCTCAAATTGGACTGGTTTCTCAGGATGTAATTCTGTTTAACTGTTCCGTGCGAGAAAACATCCGCATGGGCTATTTAGACGCCACCGATGAACAAGTAGAAGCCGCCGCTAAATCCGCCGAAATTCACAAATTTATTTTATCCTTACCCCAAGGCTACGACACCCCAGTCGGAGACAGAGGCGGACAACTATCCGGGGGACAACGGCAAAGAATCGCCTTAGCCAGGGCGCTGGTGAGAGATCCCGCGATTTTAATTCTGGATGAAGCCACATCCGCATTAGATCCTGCCACGGAAGCCGAAATCCTCGCCACTATTGAGCGTATCACCCAAGACCGCACGGTAATTTTCATCACCCACCGCATGGCTCATGCGATGCGTGCGGATGTCATGTACGTGCTGGAAAACGGCGGCTTGGTGGTGAGTGGGTGACACAGAGATTTTTCTGGGTATACGATTAGGACTTTCGGCACCATTGTAGAGACGTTCCATGGAACGTCTCTACATAAATTAGCGCTAAATCTGTCACAATATATTAAGTAAACGTTTCCATCAATGCCGTTATGCCCCAAACACACATCAGATTTGATTGGGCGATTAAAAAATTACTGAGGAACAAAGCTAATTATGGTGTTTTGGCAGGTTTCTTGAGTGAGTTATTGGGGAAACCCATCCAGATCCAATCAATCCTCGAAGGTGAAAGTAATCAACAAACGGAGGATGACAAGCTAAATCGAGTCGATATTCTGGCTGAAAATGACCAGGGGGAATTGATTCTCATTGAAGTGCAAAACAATACAGAGCAAGATTATTTCCATCGGATGCTCTATGGCACAGCGAGATTAATTACTGACTTCCTGGAAAAAGGGCAGCCTTATGGGAAGGTCAAAAAAGTTTATTCAGTGAATGTCGTCTACTTTTCTCTGGGACAGGGAGATGATTATATTTACAAAGGGACATTAGATTTTCGGGGTCTTCACTTAGAAGACAAGTTGGGTCTATCAATAAACCAGCAGAAGCTGTTTAATATCCAAGATGTCTATGAGATTTTTCCCGAATATTATGTGATTAAAGTCAACAACTTTAACGACGTAGCCAAGACGACCTTAGACGAATGGATCTATTTCTTGAAAAAGAGCCAAATCAAAGAGGAGTTTACAGCCCAAGGTTTAGCGGAAGCGAAGGAAAATTTACTCGTCGATAGCTTGAGTGAAGAAGAAAGAGCGAACTACCTGAGATTTATGGAGAATCGGCGTTATGAAGTCAGTCTAATAGAAGGTTCGCGATCAGAGGGAAGATTAGAGGGAATTGAGGAGGGTATAGAGCAAGGCAAACAGCAAGAAAAGATTAACATAGCCAGAATATTAAAACAAAAAGGGACTGATATTGACACAATCACAGAAGCAACAGGATTTACTAGAAAAGAGATTGAGGAACTGTAAGTCGCCCCCGAGTGCGATCGCACTCACTCTCCCTCCAAGATTCCCAGCAGGACTCTGACTAAACTATCCAAGTCATCCGGTACTTTAAACAAATTGATATCTTGAGTAATTTGTTGTTCACGGCGTTCCAATTTACCAAACCGCCAAACATCACCCATCGTCACTGCCCCGTAAAACACATTTTGTTCCTCAATATGGGATAGAGCAATCAACTCAACGGCTAACTGAGTAAATCCTCTAGTCAGGTCATCATTTTTGGCTTCAATAACGACCAAGTTATTCCTTAAACGCAACAGATAATCCAGATTGCCCTTGAGCCAGTTGTTGACGGTTAAAGGATATTCAATTCGCATTTTGCATTGGCAGTAACAAATCACCTCCAACATAATTGGAGATACAAGTGTTTCTCTTCTAGCTGTTTCATTACTCAAACTGATAAAAGGCAAGACCGTTCTGATTTTTTGCTGGAGTTCTGACAGTCGGTCTAGGGGCTTAGTTGTTTTAGGTAGAGATAACTCGGCTCTTTCGAGCGAGTAGTCAAACTCCGCTAGAATATCATCCGCTTCATAGGGTAACTCGAAGTAAGACCGAAAGGTGTAGGACTGACCTTCTTGCAGGATTTTGATTTTTGCCATAGCGCGTTCACCTTCTCCACAATTTCCATCATGACTTTTAACGGGACTTATAGTAGGGACACGATCTGTCGTATCCCTACCGATCGCACATTTTGAATAGGTGGATGCCTAACGCGCCGCTTTAGCTCTAGATGTCTCCGGCGGCATACTCTCCAGACTGAGGGGTACCATATCGCCGTTAAACGTCAGTCCTAATAACATCGGTTCCTGGGGTTGAATAA
>CAKZMA010000381.1 GCA_937127375.1 uncultured Coleofasciculus sp.
TACTGGGTTCGTAGTAGGCACTTTAGTGCCATAAGCGCTAAAGCGCTTACTACAAACAAACTCTAAAATCATTATGCACATAACTAAATAAATCGGACAAAATAATATAATTAGGACTTACGCAAAGCCCCTATTCGTAGGGTGTGTTAGCCTTCGCAGAGCGTTCCCGTTCGCGCAGCGTTCCCGAAGGGTAGGGTAGCGTAACGCACCTTAACCACCATAAGTGGTGGTCAAAGTGCGTCAGTCCTGATGATTTTGATGCGATAAATAGATCGATGGCAATAAATCTACCTATATTAACTTATGCAAACAAGCGTCAACCCCTTACAATTATTCAATCATTTATTAGCCAATAAACTAGATTTAAATATTAATTTAATGTCTTTTTTATACTCGCTATGCACTTGCCATTTTTATAGGAATTTATTAAATTATTAATAGAAGCAAGAATAAATAATGCTTCTCAATCAAACGACTAAATCCAAGGAGATTGCAATGGCTAACATCAAAGTTGACACTCTGAATCCAGTTGGTTCTGATTTTTTTAATGATTCAGAAAGTTTTCTTCATGATCTTATTGATGAAGACATTATCTTTGGACAAGGAGAATATTGGGCTTGGTCATCTTATTGTCAATGGAACGATGGAAAGGAAGGTGAGGCTTTCTGGGGATTTTTTAAATGGGACGAGAAATAAGGAGTTCATTCTCATGTAAACCAGCTAAATCTCTGGTTTAATCGGCTGGCGTTTAACGAGTCCTAAATATCCTCCTTTTAATTCAATCCCTGTCTCTCACGTTTTCAAGAGGCAGGGATAATTTTGGGGAGATAGTCAACAGAATATTATCCAATATTTTTGAGAAAAATTGATAAGCTTTTTGTCCGCATTTTTGCTTAACTGTAGAGTTTACTAGCCACTATCAATAATAAATAATTTCAAGAGTATACCAACCAATAAAAAACATCGAAACTTCAATGACATTAAGATAAAATAAAGTCTTTTTATTGTTCAAGTTTTTATTGATATATGCTTGTGCATTTGCTTCAATGGAATTGTCGATATTGATTTAACCCTATCGACTAAACTTTGTTCATTTAAATCAAGGAAAATAAACAATGGCAAACATCGATATCATCCGTGCTTGGAAGGATGAAGAGTTCCGCAATAGCTTGAGTGAAGAACAGAAAGCACAGTTACCAGACAATCCTGCTGGGCTGGTTGACTTGACAGATGAAGACTTAAACGCTGTTGCCGGAGGAGGATGTGGCTCTGGTGGTTTTATTTGTACAGCAACCGCCGAGTGTGGTTGTCCAAGAACAGTTTGGTGGTGCTGGGGACGTTAATGACCTAATTAACGTTTAGGTCAGTTCGGTAAGAAGAGGGATTGTTAAGATTCCTCTTCTGCACAAAAAGTTACATACTTGGAATAATTTTAAATCCTTTTCATTGATGTTAATCCTATGAATGAACCTGACTTTCAATCTGCTGCTTGGTACAATGCAACTCCCTTAACTGAGAGAATTGCCTTACTAAAGAATATGTCAAGCGGTTGCTGTAAAAGAGAGATTGACCACAAAATTGCTCAGCAGCGCATCCAGAAATGGAAATCAACGTCTTCCTTTAATAAAAGTAGTTACTGGAATCAGCGCCTAGCTATAGAGGGAATTACCGAAGATAAATTCATGGAAATTCTCGGCGAACCCATTCAGGCGGTTCAAAACTATTTTTCAACTCCGCCAGACTGGTTAACAGAAATTGCTGAAGCCTTGACTCGTCCTCATCTTGGTTTAATTCCACTTTCAGAAGAATTGCAAGATCAAGAAGCGGCTGGTTTTCTAAATGTCTTTGCACGTTTTATTAACCAAGCACGCGATCGCCTACATCAAGAAATCCAAAAATTAATCCAAACCTACCCTAATCTTCCTTTTGACCCAAACACAGTTGCAGATTTCTTCCTAGCCAGTCTTTCAGAACGCCTGCTGTGGATGGTGAGTCGGACAATGGTTTTAGAACTGAATGTAGCGCGTCTACAAGGGTTTTTACAAGGTAACACCCAAGAGGAGCGATTTCAGAGTTTTTGGCAACACCTGTGCCAACGTGACACTCTGATTTCTCTTTTAGAAGAATATCCGGTTTTGGCGCGTCAAATCGTAATTGGGACTAATCAATGGGTTAAATTTAGCCAAGAATTCCTTGAACATCTGTGTCACGATTGGTCAACAATTTGTGCCACATTCAGTCCTGATAAGCAACCCGGCTTATTGCAACAGATAAAGGGTAGCTTGGGTGACACCCATCGGGGCGGACGTTCGGTGCTGATTGCTCAATTTGAATCAGGTTTAAAACTCGTCTATAAGCCCAGATCACTTGCCGTCGATGTTCATTTTCAGGAATTACTAACTTGGCTCAATCAACGGGGGAATCATCCACCATTCCGGATTCTCAAACTATTAAATCGCGGCAATTATGGTTGGGTTGAATTTGTGGAGGCGGCTGGCTGTACTGATACAGCAGAGATTCAGCGTTTTTATGAACGACAGGGAGCGTATTTAGCTCTTTTGTATGCGATTGAAGCAACTGATTTTCATTTTGAAAATTTAATCGCTGCTGGGGAACATCCAGTCTTAGTTGATCTGGAATCTCTGTTTCATCCTCGCCCTGAAAGTATAGAAGCCACTCAATCTGACTTACCGACTGATCAGAGAATGGCTTATTCTGTTTTGCGAGTTGGATTACTTCCGGAACGCTTTTGGACAAATGCTGAATCCGAAGGAATCGAAATGAGTGGTTTGGGAGGAAAAGCGGGTCAATTGACACCCAGTCCGGTTCCTTATTTAGAAGCAGTGGGAACCGATGAAATGCGGTTTGCTCGCAAGCGGATACCAATGCCAGGAAGTCAGAATCGACCAACGTTGAATGGTGTTGACGTGAATGTCTTAGACTATACTGAAGCCATTCTAACTGGCTTTACTAACATTTATCAATTACTGCTGCACTATCGAGATGAGTTACTGGCTGAAAATGGACAGTTAGCCTGTTTCGCCGAAGATGAAGTGCGTTGTATCCTCAGACCGACTCGCACCTACAGCCTGTTACTTTCTGAAAGTTTCCATCCTGATTTCTTACGCAATGCTTTAGAACGCGATCGCTTTTTTGACCGACTATGGGCAGAAATTGAGCGACACCCCTATCTAGTCAGGGTGATTGCGGCTGAACAGAGAGATTTGTGGCAGGGTGATATTCCCATGTTCACCACCCGCCCGAATTCACGGACTATTTGGAGTAGCTCTAACGAACCCATTGGCGATTTCTTTGGCGAAACAGGTATGAGTTTAGTGCAACGTCGTCTCCAGCAACTGAGTGAAGCTGATTTGCAGCAACAGCGATGGTTTATTCGTGCTTCTTTAACAACATTAGCCATGGCAGATGAACAAGCGCAGTGGACTCGTTATCATCTGAGTGAAGCCAAAAATCCTGTGAGTCGTGAACAACTATTAATCGCCGCCCAACAAATTGGCGATCGCTTAGAGTTTCTGGCGTTGGGTGAAGAGCAAAATGTTTCTTGGATTGGCTTAACGCTAATCGCTCAAAAGCATTGGATTCTGACTCCATTAGGAATCGACCTTTATGACGGTTTAGCAGGTATTATTCTCTTTCTTGCCTATCTTGGCAATGTCACTAACCAAAAGCGTTACACCGAATTGGCAAAAGCGGCGTTGAAGACGATGCAACGTCAGGTGGAGACTCAAAAAGCATCGATAACCGCGATCGGTGGTTATAGTGGCTGGGGCGGAATAATCTATACTTTGACCCATCTGGGGATTTTGTGGGATGAACCCGAACTCTTGGCTGAGGCGGAATCACGGGTTGAATTACTTCCCGATTTGATTACCAAAGATGAACAATTCGATATCATTGGCGGTGCTGCTGGTTGTCTGATCAGTTTGCTCAATCTGTATCGCTGTAAACCATCCCAACGTACACTTGCGGTGGCAATTCAATGTGGCGATCGCCTGATTACCTGCGCTCAACCGATGAACCAAGGGATCGGATGGGTGTCCACAGGTGTGGGAAAAAGACCTTTAACAGGGTTCTCTCACGGCGCTGCGGGTATAGCATGGGCGTTGCTGGAACTTTCAGCAATGACAGGTGAGCAACGGTTTCACAAGGCTGCACTGGGAGCGATCGCCTATGAACGCAGTCTCTTTTCTGGGAAAGTCGGAAACTGGCCCGATTTGCGTGAGTTTGAGAATACAGTTCTCTCAGATAACAAACAGATAGATATTTTTATGACAGCTTGGTGTCATGGGGCGCCAGGAGTTGGATTAGGTCGATTACGTTCTCTATCCTACCTTGATGATTCCCAAATTCGTGTAGAGATTGACACAGCCCTAAACACGACTCTGACTCAAGGATTTGGCATGAATCACTCCTTGTGTCATGGCGATCTCGGCAATTTGGAACTGTTATTGCAAGCTAGTCTCATCCTGGATCACCCCCAGTGGAAAACCCAAGTTAACCGCTTGGCTGCAATTATTCTCGAAAGCATCAATCAGCAGGGTTGGCTTTGTGGAGTACCATTAGGCGTTGAAACACCAGGATTGATGACTGGGCTAGCGGGTATTGGATATGAGTTGCTACGTTTAGCAGAACCAACTCGTGTTCCCTCTGTGCTAGCGCTTGAGCATCCATTACTCAACCGCATAGAACAGAAGGCGCGATTCCTCTCAACTGTTTAGAGCGTCGGTCAAGTCGAAGTATTTGACATAAGATGCAAGATGTGAATATTGTAGGGACGCACAGCGGTGCGCCCTATCAACGTGGGATATTTTGTAAGGAAAATAGGGTGATCAGATGAGATGCAATTATTATGAAGAGGTAGGAATTTTATCGCCGAAACTGTCAGACTGTC
>CAKZMA010000382.1 GCA_937127375.1 uncultured Coleofasciculus sp.
GGATGGTGCCCCTACAATTCTAATCCACCAAATAAGGTGTGCCACGCCAGTAGGGTGGGTTGACGACAGGAAACCCAGCAAAATCTATCTAGGGCTCAAGCCCTTACTACGAACCCAAGCTAATCTATCGCTTTAACTCTAAGAATGTCACTTCCCAAACCAATCGAGGTTGAGCATAACCAAGTAAGAAGGTTCGGGCTTGCTCTAATTGGTGAATGATTTGGGTATGGGGTTGGTGTTGCCAATACTGATGCTGTAAATAGTCAACTAACCACAATTGGGCTTGGGGATCAAGGGTTTTATCAATTTCCTTCGCCAGTTCTAGCGCCATACGGGATGAGTTGGGCAATTGGTTCAACTTTGCCAGTAATTCTGGGGGTATGGCTTGCAGTTGTTCAAACGCCGCGATCGCTTCTCCGGGACTCCCTTGGGCAATGGCTAGTATAGAGGGTTCTTGGAGAATCTGCTGATAACCCGTTTGCTGTAGTACCTGTGCCATGTCGTCTTGTGCTAATCGGGAAAAGGGAATCCGCTGACACCGGGACACTAAGGTGGGTAATAAGGCATCGGGACTGGGCGCGATTAAAATTAATGTGGCGTTTCCGGGTTCTTCTAGCGTCTTGAGCAAGCCATTTGCGGCTGATTCTGCCATGGTTTCCGTCTGTTCTAGCACCACAATTTGGCGGGAGGCTTCTAGGGGAGAACGTCCTAAAAATTGGCTAATTTCGCGAATTTGTTCCAGGCGGATTTGGGGGGGGGCTTTGCGCTTGAGTCCTTTTTCTGTGGCTTCTTTGGCGGATAGGCGAATACCATTGTGTAGATAGGTGGGTTCAACCCAGAGGAGATCCGGGTGATTTCTTTGCTGGAGGCGTTTCTGGACTAAGGGTTGCTTCTGGGGGGGAATATCTTGACAAAATAACCGTTCAATGAACCACCGGGCGACTAAAGCCCGCCCGACTCCAGGAGAACCGACAAATAGATAAGCTGGGGCGATGCGGTTGGCTGTTATGGCTCCCTCTAAGAGTGCGATCGCTTGTTTTTGTGCGACTATTGTCATTTGTTCGTCTTATGTCATTCGTCTTATGTCTTATGTCATTTTTCCATGACATAGTGTGTTTGAAGCCGTTGACGTAACACGATCTGAATATCCAATTGCACGGCGTCAGGGCTTTGATTGGCGTCAATCCGGACAATTCGCTGGGGATGCTGGGAGGCTAACTGGGCAAACCCTTGTTGGACTCGTTGGTGAAAGGCTAACTCCGCTTGTTCGATGCGATCGGCTACTCCCCGTTCTCTTGCCCGTTGTAAGCCTATTGTGACATCGACATCTAACCATAAGGTCAAATCACTTTCTAGTCCTCCTGTGGCGATGTGGTTGATTTGCTCAATCAAGGCTAGGTCAATCCCTCGTCCATACCCCTGATAGGCAATCGTTGAATCCGTGTAGCGATCGCACAAAATAATCGCTCCGGCGTCGAGCTGAGGCTGTAACAATTCTTCAACATGCTGCGATCGATCAGCAGCGTAGAGGAGGAGTTCGGTGCCCTGTTGTAGGGATGAGGACTGTTCTTGGAGCAAGAGTTGACGTAGTTTGACGCCGAGGGGGGTTCCTCCGGGTTCGCGGGTGATGATCACAGGGGGCGGTTGACGGTAATTGCCCAGTTTGTCTAGTATGCCACTGCTGAGGAACCAATCGCGCGATCGCTGAATTTGGGTGGTTTTACCACTGCCTTCGACTCCCTCAAACACGATCAGCATTTCCCCTTATCCACGCCTCATCTGATTACATCTCTCCCCATTGTCACCCAAAATCATGTCCTCGAGTAAAGTGAAAGATGGCTAGATGTTTGTCCCGATGGAATCTACCGTCAAGAGTATGTATACTTTATTGGTATACCTATCCAGCCAAAGACCACGGCTAGGTAGGTGACTTTAGATAGCCGCCGTAGGAGCTTGGTAACCAAGCCCGTACAGGTGGTGTTAGCCTGTGGACTGGTTAACACTGAGCGTAGTCGAGGTGTTCAGTGCTGTCACAGCCAGAGTGAAGCAGGAAGTAAGTACCTCCAGATGCCCACTTGTGGGTTGCTTTGGATAGATCTTATGTAATGATCTAGCTATCTGACGCCAAGGGTTAAATATGGCTCGCTACACTTGTTCATTTACGGTTGCAGTTTCTCCCGATCACCTTCAGCCATCGTTGATTGAGGTTTTACAATCCTGCGATTTCGACATTATTTATGATACGGGAGACTATATCATGGCACGGGAGATCCCCGGTCATGTTGCCTTTGCCAAACTCGTGACAGTGGAAGTCTTGATTGACAAATCGATGGCTACCGATCAGGAAATTCGCATGAATTTCGTGATCAAAAATGAAGAGTTGCCCTTACAGGTAGACAACCACTGTCACGATAAGTTTTATGAAGTTCAAGAGGCGGTTGCCCAAAACCGCCATTGGCAACTCTTAGAAAGTGTTGCTGGTTGACATCCTCTGGTTTTGTTTCAATCCTCTGGATTTCCCTGATCATAGTTGGGCGAATAATCAGGGTGTCCAGTCATCTGGATCTCCCCCCATCATATTTGGGCTAATCAGGGTGATGTCAAACTCATCGGGAGGTCCAGTGGGAACAGAGTCTCGCTTGAGTATGTAATATTTGGCACTAACTTGAGGTCCGAAGACGACTTCGTCCTCATCTTCAAGATCGTGGGCTTGAAGTTTATGACCGTTAATTACGAGTCCGTTGGCGCTGGCTTTACCTTTGAGGTTACCATCGACAATGCGGTAGTAGAGACTGCCGTCCTCTCGTTCTCGCCGCACTAAGGTGGCGTGTCGGCGAGATACAAATTGTGAGAACAAACGAATATCCACATCCGGATCTCTGCCTATAGAATAGACGGGTTCCTCCAAGGTATATTCCTTGCGTCCTTTTTCGTCTTCAATAATTAACAGATGGTTTTGATTGGATTTTGCAGGCATTGAACATCGAAAAATAGGGATAGAGAGTGCAGTTAATTCACTGTCGCTGTGTCTATGCTTTCTTACATTAGCAAACTGCTTAATTATCTTTCCTTAACGTATCAAGAAGAAATGACCGAATTGCCGACCTTCAACTTGGTCTTCCCCCATTCAATCATCATAAGCATTAATGCAGATCATGGCACAGACTCTAATGTTACAATTTTGTGACATTTTTTTACACTGACCCGACGGGAGAGCCTGTAGGCTTCCTTTGGGGTGCCGCTAATTGGCGGTGATTCCGGCTTTTATCGTGAGGACTATGTAATAACTCCTCTCTGGTGATCTTAATAGCTGCGTTACACTCCCGGTTTAGAAGATCCCACAAGTAGGCTGTAAATTCGTACCGATAAAACTTTCTCAATTTGGCTATCACGTTCACCCTACTTTCCCGCTGGATACCGGACTTTGTCCTGCTCCGCAGAAAGTCCATGCTTAACATGGGCGGGGAGGAAAGCGGGTGATAACCTAAGATTTACCAGCCTTCGCCGCTTGGTAAGCGAGACTTGAAAAGAATCATCCAGACACCACCATTACTTTGTATTCTACTACATAAAGGTTAGGACCCATTGAACGAACGGGTGTGAATTTTCCCAGTCTCGCCTAATAATGCGGGATGAGTATTTTACCCAGACCCCAAACCCCACACTCTACACCCTGTCTACAGAGTTCCAACCTCGACGCAATAGCAGAGAGTTGCTGACTACAGTCACCGAACTAAATGCCATCAGTGCGCCAGCTACAGCCGGATTGAGAGCGATACCAAATCCAGGTAATAGTACGCCAGCCGCTACGGGAATACCCAACGTGTTATATCCCAACGCCCAGAAGAGGTTTTGGCGAATTTTGTTAAAGGTAGCGCGAGACAGTTTAATCGCGTGGACAATATCCAGCAAACCGCTAGCTTGAGGGCTGTTAGCGCTCGGTTGCATGAGAATAATCCCCGCCGTTTCCCGGGCAACATCTGTTCCCGCTTGCAGGGCGATGCCAACATCAGCTTGGGCTAAGGCGGGACCATCGTTAATTCCATCTCCAACCATGGCGATGCAGTTTCCCTGGGTTTGCAGTTGGGCGATCGCGGCGGCTTTGCCATCGGGACGGATACCTGCCATAATGTTGGCTGAATCAATGGCAAGGTGTTGTGCTACTGTCACGGCGGCATTGGGTTGATCTCCGGTTAGCAGCATCACGCGCAGTCCCATCGCCTGTAGCTGTTCTACGGTGGTTTTGGCATCAGGTTTGGGTAAATCGGTTAGGGCGATGAGTCCAGCCAATTCTCCATCTACGGCTAAATACACCACGGTTTTCCCGACAGCCGCTAAGGTTTGGGCTTGGGCTTGGGCGGTATCACTAAGGGTCACGCCTTGCTGACGTAACCAATCTTCATTCCCCAGTAATACCGATTGATTGTCCACTAGGGCAGATATTCCTAGTCCGGCTTCGGTATAAAAATCCTTGGCGGCTAATCGAGGTAACTCTTGTTGTGCTGCTGCTGTACAAATCGCTTCTCCGAGGGGATGAGTTGTGCCTCTTTCGGCTGCGGCGGCGAGTTGAAGGAGTTTTGAGTAACCAGACATGCCATTATTCGTCTGTAGGGGCGGGTTGAGGGAATTCGCGCCAGCTATTGAGGATAAGCTTTGTTCAAAACCCGCCCTGACCGAGCGTTCACCTCCTGTGTCCCCCGTCTCCCCATCTTCCTCTGCCCATTCTCCAACAGATAGACAATCAGTTACAGTGGGTTTTCCTTGAGTCAAAGTGCCTGTTTTGTCAAAGACGATGGTATCGAGTTGATGGACTCGTTCTAAAATGTCACCCCCTTTAATCAGTAAGCCCCGTTCTGCCCCTAAGCTGGTGCCGACTAGAATCGCTGTCGGGGTTGCCAATCCCAAGGCACAGGGACAGGCGATCACTAATACCGCGATCGCTAATTTTAGGCTCAAGAGTAAGGGTGAGGTTGAATCACCCATCAGGGAGTCTCCTTCCCCTAAAACCTGAGTCCAGATTTTTGTCCCCACCAGATCCCAAAACAGGAAGGTGAAGGTGGCGATTGTCAATACCCCATACGTAAAATACCCAGCGACTTTATCGGCTAAATTCTGCACCGGGGCTTTCCGGGTTTGCGCTTGTTCCACCAGGGCGACAATTTGCGCTAATGTGGTTTCCTGTCCAATGCGTGTGGCTTGAATCGCGATCGCACCGGATTGATTTAAAGTGCCAGCCGTAACCGGATCACCGGGTTGCTTGAGAACAGGTAAGGGTTCTCCCGTCAACATGGACTCATCCACCGACGACTGACCCGCCACCACTTCGCCATCAACGGGTATTTTTTCTCCCGGCAAAACCCGCAACCACTCGCCCACGCGAACTTGTTCGACGGGAATCTCGATCCCCAGTTCTGTGGCTGTGGGTGTTGATTTACCAATTAACCGGGCTACTTTGGGTTTCAGTGCCAATAATGATTCATAAGCGGCTGATGCCTGACGCCTTGCCCGTTGTTCCAAGGTGCGTCCTAGCAGGATAAAGCCAAGTAACATCACGGGTTCATCAAAGAAGCATTCCCAGCCCAATTGAGGCAAGAAGAATGCCGCACAGCTAGCCCCATAAGCCGCCAAGGTTCCTAGTCCCACCAAGGTATTCATATTCGGGGTTTGATGCCGCAATCCCCGCCAGCCATCGCTGATAATTGGACGCCCAGGTCCCAGCAGGGCTAAGGTTGCCAATCCCCAATGAAACCAGATCGTGCTAAACACGGGTAGCATGGGTCCATTAAACCAATGACCAATATGTCCAATGGTCGAGAGAATGACGAGGACACCAGCAATTATTAATTGCCGCAGTTGTTCCCTTGCCTCTTGTTCATGGCGTTGAGTCGGGGTGAGGCGTTCTTCTGAGGTTTCCCCGGCTTGGGAGTCACGGGGTTGGGACGGAAACCCGGTTGCGGTTAATTTTTCCGCTAGGGTGGCGGGATCAGCCTGACCGACTTCATACTCAACCACAGCCACTTCTGTAACCAAGTTGACCTGGGCGGAAACAACTCCGGGTTGCTGTTCTAGCTGTCGTTCTACCGCACTGACACAGCCTGCACATTTCATCCCCCCAACATCTAGGGTTATTTGCTCAACGGTTGGGGTGGGGGTATCGACGGCTTTTTCTGGGGAAATTTGCATAGATGTTTTTGATACGGATAGGCGTTGCGATGCCTGAATGCTGAGTTTTGTTAATACGTCTCTCTAATGATAAGGATTATTTTGCCAATGCGCTCTGCCACTAACCCATATCATATTTTGATGACAATGCCGATGATCTGTTGGAGGTTTGAGGTGTGTTTTTGATGGGATAGGGAGGCGTTATGTTTTTCCCGATCCGGTGGCAGTTAAATAAGCATTTTCGGATCGCCAAAACCCTTGATATTCCGTAGGGTGGGCATTGCCCATCAGACTATGAGGAGCGTGCCATTCGTCTTAAGTCGCCTGCTTAACAGCCAAGCTCTTCTTTTAGTTTGCGCTTCAAGTCATCAGAAATAAATAGTCCACTAATCTCCTTTGTAAGAGCCTCTAAGGTTTCTCCCTTTTCCTGACGATCTTGATATACGCCCACCAGTAAAGCTTCCAGCCCAAACTTAGATAAGGCATCGGTAGCTATACCTATGACTCCAAGGAACATGATGCCTCCAATCATTCCTCCTGGTCCGAGCATTGCTAAGGCGGCTGTGATTGCCGCTGCTCCTGTAAAACCTGTGGTAGCCATTGCAATCAGGAGAATAACTCCTGGGAATCCTAGTGCCGCAATTTTTCTAACAGCTTCGTCCATTTGATTACTCCTTTGTTATAGTTTACGCTTTCTGGGTCTTTTCACCTCTAAACTAGCTGATTCAGGTGAGTGATTACCTCAGCAATAGCTGCTAAGACTATTGCGCTATTTGGCGGATGCTATATAAGTATTTGTTGCGTTATTGAAGGCATAAGCCAATTTAGGTTCACAGAATATTTACTCATATTTATCTCAGCTTTATGGCGTTAACCCTTCTTACAACAGCTACTAAATATAGCTTTGATAATGACAAAATATTGAGGAGAACCGAAATTGCGAGAAGCTATCGACAATGCTAAAGAATCCGCAACTTGAGCAGCAGGTTTGGCTATTGCAGGAGGAACTTATCCGGTTGGTTTAGCTGCATTTGTGGGTACTGGTGCAGTAGCTAGTTTAGCAGCTTTTAGCATGAAAAAGTCCGTTTTTAGATGAATTGTGGTTCTGACGAAATATGGGGAATCAGGAAAAGGGCTAAAGTCGGCTTTTTAGTATAGTTTGAGCCGATTTAAAGGACTGGAAGGGAGTTGATTTGGTCAAAAATTAAATCTTCTTTGAAATTTTAAATATAATCCTTGACAAGTTGACAAGGCAGAACCCTCATCCCTGAGTCCTTTTAAATCACCACCCGAATCGCGAGGGGCTACCCCTTCAACGAAGTAAGGGGTAGGGGGAGAGCGGGAAGTGCAAGGGTTCGATACCCGTAGCACTTCCATTTGTACAGACGCTTCTTTCATCGCGTCTGTAACGCCCGTTGGTATAATGGTAGCCATGAAACAAGTGCTGACGATAGTCGTAAAGCTTCAACCTACGCCTGAACAAGCTGCCAAAATTGAGGCAACCCTTCAGGCGTTTGCTGCTGCTTGCAACTATGTCAATGAACACACAGATCCA
>CAKZMA010000383.1 GCA_937127375.1 uncultured Coleofasciculus sp.
GCATCTTCAGTATTTTCTGAATCGGGTTCAGGGAATTTTAAACTCGCCCAGGATAGCTGTTTAGGTTTCTCTTGCTTCGGCTTATCCCAAGCCTGTCTCAATTCATGAACGTCTGATAAATCCTGTTTGATATCCTCAACCGTATTTTTCAGATGTCGCTGATAGTGGGCGTGGTCAATCGCGTCTTCTCGAGAACGAGAACTACTATTAAAACATTTTTCTAGGGCTTCATAGATACCGCGTCTAGATTTAGTATGATATTGACGTTCAGTGTCTAGAAGTTTTGCCATGAGTTCCAGGTGCATTTCATCCTGGTTACAGATTTCTTCTAAGACTGTCCATTCATCACTCCCCAAAAGTTTACGTTCGGCGCTAGGGCGGGAATCTTGGAAGGGTTCGCCTGTAACCTCTTCATAGATGCGGGGTAAGCTGTCGTCAAATTCATGTCTTTCTTCTAGCCATATACGGCGAATTTCCCTAAGTTCTTCAATCGCAATCAGAGTGATATCACGCATCTCTTCTGGTGCATTGCGCCGGATTTGGGCTTGAGCCGTCAGGATTTTTCTTAACCAGTCTTCACGGGCTTCTTTAGTAAAGGGTCCAGGAATAGGCTCAATGGAAATTGTCCCCTCTAAATTACGTTCATACAGTTGAACTTGACCATTTCTACGTCTGAAATCGCGGCGATCGCGACTGTCTTCAACATCTAATTCAGCACGCAGGTCAAGTAGAGGCTGTAACCACTCTTTATCTTCATCATTTTGAATCATAGCAGTCAGCGATTTGTCTTGACTCACTAAGGTGCAAACCCAACAGCCAAACCGAGAATCACCACAGCTAGGAGTCGAGGTATCAATGACTAAGGGACATTCATTATCGGCTGTCGCCCCTCGATACATAACGAATAAGTCTTTATTACTATATCCCCAAGGATTTTGCCATTGCATTAAATAAAGCCACACTTCATCAGTCCGCCAATCTTCAATGGGACTATAGACGAGAGAGTTGGGCAAATTCATATTCGGGCTTAAGTGATCGCGTACTCGTTGTGCTTCCAATTTTTTCATGCGGTAAGCCCGTTTTGTGCTTTCAGCCTTGCGCGTACCTAAAACCAGAATAGCTTCTCCATTGGTGCGAATCACATCGCGAATAAAACGATTAGATGGATTAATTTTTAATCGCTCAGTACACCAGCGGAACTTCCCTCTAGGCGGTGGATATCCTTTACCAATCAAACCCACCCAGAATGTTTCGGTAAATTCAGGTTGTAGTAAATGCGGTTCTATGGGAATGTCCTGTTCTTGAGCTGCAATCTTCATCCGCTTAATCGAGTTACGTACCCAAGCGGAGACAATTGGATTTTCTACTAATGTATCTGTTGTGATCACATCAATTTTTTTCGTCCGCTTTTGGGGGGGTAAAGCCGCGATCGCATTCCAGATTAGCTGCAATACGGCGGTTGAGTCTTTTCCACCGCTATACCCTAAAACCCAAGGAATCTCGTCTAGACAATATAACGCCTGGATTTCTTCGGTTAAGTTTTCAATGTCTTCGACTAAATCGGTAACAGTGCGTGAGGGAAAGAGTGATTTCTGATGAGTATCTGTCATGTTTAAAACCCCGTCGTTTTCTGGCTGTCAGTTCTGTTTAATCGTGATTATGATGGAATAGGTTTTCAATTTTATTGGCTTATATGTTACTTGATGATTTACTTGAGCGATACTTCGCCCAGTATCGTCCTCATCGATGCTATCCAGGGCTAATGTTCCAGCAAGGAAGGCGGACAATGATACAGATCAATGTTCCCGTTCATGATTTGTCTACTCTGGTTCAAGAAAAACCATCGACGGGTAATGATCCGAATTCTGGCAAACATCGACCAGAGGTTAAAGGTCATGCTGAACAAATCCAACACTATATTCGTGAACGTGTCACCCACAATAAACCCTGGATTTTGGGGACAATCACAGCCAATGTTGCACCAGAAATGGTCACTGTGGTTGAGATGGGTCAGGGGATTTGTCTTGTCGTTGTTCCACATGATGTCAAATTAGATATAACTGATGGTCAACATCGTACCTTAGCCCTCAAAGCCTTGAGTCAAAGCAACCAATTCATTAGTTATGACGCTTTGCCAATTACAGTGGTTTTAGAGGGAGATTTCAAGCAGTGTCAAGTTGATTTTCGGGACTTAGCTCTGTCTAAACCAGTCGAGCCAACGTTTTTGGCGTCGTTTAGTGATTCAGCTCGAGATCGGCTGACCCGGATAGTAATTGAAAGCGTATCAATGTTTAAGAACAAAACCGATAGATTTAAAAAGTCACCTCCCCGAAACAGTAAGTTAATCTATACTACTAAATATATTGCAACCTGTGTAAGTTGTGCATTTACTGAAACTTCCAATAATGAGCTTGACGAGTATGAAGGTGAACTTGAAGAACGTGCTGAATCTCTAGTCAACTGCTTGAACCAGTTTTTTGGCGAATGTAGTCATACTCGCTATATCCATAAGACCAATATTGAAAAATTAACGCTTGATCAGATTATTGAGTTTAGAGACAATTGTATCCTGGGAGTGAGTGTTGGTATAGAGATTCTAGGGCGGTTGCTGTATTGTACCTATAATCATCAGACAAATTCCTTTAATTCTGAAGCCATCAATCAATTGACCCAACTCGATTGGTCGAGAAGAAGTTCGCTTTGGCAGAATAATGTAGTTAGGGTCATCCCGAAGCAGAACAAAACTAAGATAGCTTGGGGTTCAAGTGCTGTAGCTGATGCAGTCATATCCGTTAAATCGCAATTAGGCTGGATGTAAATAGTGGTACTCATTTTAATCTCATCCAATCTTCTAACTCCGTCCAAATCTTGCCATTGTAGGATATATAACCAACTTGTTCATTGGTTCTAGCATCCAAAACTTGCCCACCTGTCCAGT
>CAKZMA010000384.1 GCA_937127375.1 uncultured Coleofasciculus sp.
AAAACAGTTCGTAGTCAGCACTTTAGTGCTGGTAAGTCAAGGATAAGGCACTAAAGTGCCTACTACAAACAAAACAGTTCCTTACCATGTCTGACACTTTATCAACCCAAAACCGCTTATCATCGTCCATGGAGATCCAGCCGCGATCGCAGGCGTCTGTAGCTAGTGACACAGAACAGTTTTTGCGGTTTCATCTGCTACCCGATACAACAGCTTTGTTGTCCGTTAGACAGTTGACGGAGGTGTTGCATATTCCCATTGGTCAGATTGTACCCATTCCTCATACACCTGCTTGGGTTATGGGTGTGTATAACTGGCGGGGTGAGATTCTCTGGATGGTGGATATCGGACATCTGGTGGGACTCACACCTTGGTATCAGCAAATAACAGGTGCTTCAAACTACACCGCAATTGTGTTACATACTCGTGCCCGATCGCACAACTCTACTCAGGTAAAAAGCCATATTCTAGGACTTGTGGTTAACCGCATCGAAGATATGGAATGGTGCAACCCCGATGGGATTCAATCCCCACCCTCTGCTCCCGTCACTCCCGAACTTGCTCCTTTTTTGCGGGGATATTGGGTGAAATCCAGTGGTGAGATGTTAGCCGTTCTCGATGGCACAGCTATTACCGAAGCCATGCCCAAAATTCAGTAAATTTTGTCATTTGTCAAAACACTGATTTCACAGATTTATTGGAAAGATGGGGGGAGGGGAGTGAGAGGTTAGTGACACTGATGACATGCTCAAGGTTAGTTCCTCAAAACTCCATCGCTGCCCATTGACGATAGCTGACAAATATAACCCCAAAAATTCCGCTTAATTTCATAGCACTATCCGGTATTGCTTAACCAAACGCAAGACTTTCTTTTGGCTTGCGGATGAGTTGAGTAATATCTCTCGTACCCTATTGATGTTCAACGATGAGGTTCATATCATGACTCAAACATCATCTAATACAAACTCCACAAATAATAACGGTGCTACTTCCAAGCTGACACCGAATGATAATGGTGCAGCACTCAAGGATTATCCCCTCTCTGATCACAGCCTTTCTACTCAAACCTCAAACGCTCTCAAACGACTAGAACCTGATGGGGGAGGATACAAGGCAAAGACTCAAACCATTCCCAAACCACAATCATCAACCTCTTGGTGGCAACGGCTAAATCTACGAAATAAAGCCACAGCATTGGCAATCATTATTGGTACGCTTCCTGTACTGGTAACCGGAATCACTGCCTACTATTTTGCTGACCGAGCAATTGCTCAAGAAATTGGCAACGCGAAAATCGCTCGTGCTGAAGGTATTGAAGATAAGGTGATTCGTTTCATGCGGGAACGATACGGGGATATTCAGATTCTGGCGAGTCTGCAAATTATCACCGATCCTGCACTGTTTGAATCAACAACTCTGGCTCAAAAACAAGCCACTCTCGACAACTACGTCGATTTCTACAAAATCTATGACAGCATTGCTGTGTTTGATCTCCAGGGCAATGTAATTGTACAGTCTCAGGGAGATCCTGTAGGCAACCACAGCGATCGCGAATACATTCAAGCTGCCCTCAAACTGGATCAACCCTATATTGGAAACCCCACCATCTCTGAATCCGGTGGCAAATTTGTGGTTCATACCGCTGCACCTGTGAAAGATGCCACAGGTAAGCTAATTGGCGTCATCCGATCTCGTATGCCTGTAGAAGCTCTCGATGACCTGATTTCTAACTTCGGGTTTGGCGGTGACGAATACTATTTACTGGACTTGTCTGAGGGCGGCGCTGAAATTTTCGTATCGAACCAGCCAGATATGCAGGGTAAGAGCGCCTCAGAGGTGTTTGTTGATTTTGAGCAATTGAAAACCGCAGGCAAGTCAGGAAGTACAGTGACAACAGATACGGTTGCAAACAGTCAAGACTTATTAGCCTACGCTCCCGAACAGCAACTGGAAGGGGTACAAGATCTACCCTGGACAGCCATGGTTGCCACACCAAGCGAGATTGCGTTTGAACCGCAGCGCCAGTTACTTCTCGCCCTAGCCAGTGGTACAGCGCTCACCGCTTTACTCGTATCAGCGGTAGCTGCCGCCATTGCTAACCGCGCTACCCGCCCGATTGTGAGTGCCGCCGACGCGGTGACCCAAATTGGTCAGGGAGACTTGGATACTCGTCTAGATGTGGCTGGAGAAGACGAAATGGCTGTCTTGGGTGCAAACATCAACGACATGGCTCAACAGCTTGGCAGCCTGGTGCAGCAACAAACCCTGGCAGCAGACAAGGCAAACTTATTGGCAGAAATTACCAGTGTCCGTTCCTTTGACGCCCAAGCGATTCAAGATATCTTCGACATTGCCGTGATCAATGCTCGCAAAATCTATAAAGCGGATCGGGTGATTGTCTATCGGCTTAACACCGATGGCAGTGGCGAGGTGGCGGCTGAATCGGTTACGGCGGGTCAGTTTCATGCGTTCAATAGTAATATCAAATATCCCCCCTTGTCGCCAAAACAGCTAGCGACTCACAGTGATGACGGGATTGTGGCAATTACGAATGTTGCCACCGCCGGGTTAGCGCCTGAACAGATGAAATTTATGGAACATCTGGAAGTTAAGTCTACCCTGGATGTTTTACTGATGTTGCAAGGTCAACCCTTTGCCTTACTTAGCGTTCACCACTGCCAAAAGTCCTACGAATGGCAACCTGGGGACATTGATTTTCTCCAACGCTTAGCAGACCAGATGCGACTGTCCCTTGACCGACTCACTCTACTTGACCAAACCCGAAACCTGGCGGAAGAACAGCGTCAACTGAAAGAAGGGTTGCAACAACGAGCTTTGGAACTGCTTAAGGAGGTAGACCCGATTAGTAAAGGTGACCTAACCATTCGCGCACGAGTCACTGCAGATGAAATCGGTACCGTGGCAGACTCTTATAATGCCACGGTTGCTAACCTGCGGAAAATTGTTACCCAGGTGCAAGCAGCGGCGGGTCAAGTGGTGGATACTACGAGTAGTAATGAAGTGGCGGTACAATCCCTAGCCGAAGAAGCGCTGCATCAAGCCGAAGAAATTTCCGTCGCCCTTGACCGCGCCCAGGAAATGGCTCAGTCGGTGCGAATGGTCGCGGCTAACGCCGAACAAGCGTTAACGGCTGTGCAAGAAGCGGGTGAGATGGTACAAGAAGGAGACCAGGCGATGAA
This sequence comes from uncultured Coleofasciculus sp., assembly GCA_937127375.1. Lineage (GTDB taxonomy): Bacteria > Cyanobacteriota > Cyanobacteriia > Cyanobacteriales > Coleofasciculaceae > Coleofasciculus. The sequence goes on from CAKZMA010000384.1 coordinate 3,201, forward strand.
CCGTACTGTAGACGGGATTCTCGCCATCCGCGAAACAGTAGCAGAAACGGCGAAAAAAGTCAAACACTTGGGTGAATCGTCACAAAAGATTTCCACGGTTGTTAACCTGATTAGCACCTTTGCCGCCCAAACCAACTTGCTGGCGCTCAACGCCTCCATTGAGGCAGCCCGCGCCGGGGAAGAAGGACGAGGGTTCGCGGTGGTTGCCGACGAAGTGCGATCGCTGGCTCAACAGTCTGCTGATGCGACGAGCGAAATTGAAAAGCTGGTGGCGGCAATTCAAGCCGAAACCAACGAGGTGGTAACCGCAATGGAAGCCGGGACAGAACAGGTGGTTATGGGTACAAAACTTGTGGATGAAACCCGCGCTTCGCTGAACAAGATTACCTCTGTATCTAACAAGATTAGTGACCTGGTTGAAGCGATTACCGAAGCCACATTAATTCAGACACGAGCCTCTGAATCGGTGACGGAAACCATGACAAAAGTGGCAAATATTGCGGCTCAAACATCCACAGGAGCTAGTGACGTATCGTACTCATTTGAACAACTCCGACAAGTGGCGCAAGCGTTACAAGCAGAAGTGGGTCAGTTTAAGTTGAATTAGTTTCGTAGTAAGCGCTTTAGCGCTTCTAGCACTAAAGTGCTTACTACAAACAATGACCAAGGACAAAGGACAAAAGTATGGCAATTAATCCCGATATTCGTGACCAAGCCTATCAGTTTTTTATTGCCGAAGCGCCAGAACTTTTACAGATCCTGGAAACGGGGTTATTAAATCTTAGAGAGGAGCGTAGCATTGCCAAAGTTCACGAATTAATGCGAGCGGCTCACTCGTTAAAAGGGGGCGCAGCCAGTGTTGAATTAGAGGCGATCGCGACTTTAGCTCACCGCTTGGAAAATATCTTTAAGGCACTTTATAGTGATACTGTAGATATTGACATTGAGCTAGAAAATAAACTGCTGCAAGCTTATGACTGTCTGAGTTTGCCGCTGAAATCGCAAATTACCACCGGTTCCTTTGACGTGGACGCGGCTATATCCACGGGGATTCCCATTTTTGACCAAATTGAGGCACGATTGGGAGATGCTCTGACTCAGGCGGATAGTTATATGCCCAGTTCCGCTGAATTGGGGATCAATATGGCGGTGTCGATTTTTGAAGTCGATGTCGCTGAAGGGTTGACTCGTCTAGCTACCGTGGTAGCGAATCCTCAAGACTATGAAGTGGCTGGAGAATTACGCGCCCAAATTGAAGTGTTTGCCGGATTTGCTGAGTTCTTAAACTTGCCCGGATTTGGCGCGATCGCACAAACGGCTCAACAGGCGTTAGAGGTTCACCCGGACAGGGTTGTAGAGATTACTCAATTAGCATTAGCGGATTTTGAAGTTAGCCGTCAAGCGGTTCTCTCTGGTGAACAGACGACGGGAGGAAGTCCGTCTGAGGCTTTAATTGCCCTGGCTGAATCTCCCGCACCAACGGCTTCCGGGGAGTGGGAAACGAGTGATTGGGGATTGGGATTGCCACTAACCGAGGGTTCGGTGGACGTGGAAGAGTCGGTTGGGCAACCGATTGAAGCCTTTGCCGAGGAGGATGCGATCGCGGCGTCACCGGAAACGCTTCCTTTACTCGCCGATTTGTTTTCTCAAGAGACTGAACCGTATAACCTGCCAGCCAAAGCAGAATCACCATCATCAATTCCTTCTTTAGACGATATTTTTGGCACGTCTAACGGTGAGGAGATTTTAGAGACACAAGAAGTTAATGAGGAGACTTCTATATTCGCCCAAACAGAAGAATACCTCCAGGTTACTCCCGAAACCGTCACCGACATCGAAGCGGATGTCGTACTTGAACCCTCTGCATTAGTTCCGACTGAACCGATCAACCTGGATGTTGCGATTCAATCGATTGAGCAAGTTTTTGATCAACTTCCCGCCCTGGAAGAGGCGTCGCAATTAACCCTGTTTCAGGGGAATTCGTTGGTTTCCAATCCATTGGCTCAGCGTAATCTCACCGCGTCTTCATCGAATAAGCTGACAAGCAACAATCCCGTTGCATCGACTCCTCCTCGTTCACCAGCCCCCACGCCGACTCTATCCGTGCGGGTGGATTTAGATCGACTGGAACGAATGAATAACTTGGTTGGGGAATTAGCGATTAACCGCAATGGGTTATCACTCCAGAATCAGCAATTACAGGGATCAGTGCGAGCCTTGCTGGATCGATTTGGGCGATTTGGGCAGATTGTGAATAAATTGCAAAATTTATCCGATAAGATGCTAGTCGCGCCGGAACGTTACAGCTATGGGAGGATGGCGGGTGCGGAGGCGATGGCTCGTCCAATGTCCCAAGGTGGTAATGGGCGATCACTGGGATTTCAGAACTCGGATCGCGCCCCTGATGGAACGCTGAAGACATTAGCGGATTTTGACTCCTTGGAAATGGATAGCTACGGCGCTCTCTATTCCCAAATCCAAGGGATCTTAGAAGAAATGGTGCAGCTTGAAGAAGCGGTTGATGATATCGCCCTATTTGCCAAGAAATCCGATCAAACCACGGAACAGCAGCGTCAAATGCTCAACCACTTGCGGGATGAGTTGATGTGGGCGCGGATGTTACCGATTGGGGAGGTGTTGAATCGGTTTCCCCGGGTATTACGAGAACTGTCTAACACGTATCACAAACGGGTGAATTTGAAATTAACCGGAACAGGGGTTTTGGTTGATAAAGCGGTGTTAGAAAAGCTCTATGATCCGTTGCTGCATTTACTCCGAAATGCCTTTGACCATGGAATTGAGTCTGCTGAGATTCGGCGTCAACGGGGGAAAGCAGAATCGGGACAGATGGAAATTCGGGCGTATCACAAGGGAAGTCAAACAATTATTGAAGTCCGGGATGATGGTCAAGGATTAAATGCCGAGCGAATTGGGCGTCGGGCGGTTGAGTTAGGATTATTATCTGATCAAGAACTGGCGACAACCTCAGAGGCGCGTTTGTGGGGATTTATCTTTGAGCCAGGATTTTCCACCGCCCAGCAAGTGAGTCAGTTATCGGGACGAGGGGTGGGGTTAGATGTGGTGCGGACTCAGTTGCGATCGCTAAAAGGTAAAATCTCTGTAACCTCAACGCCGGGAGGCGGGACGACGTTTACGCTGCGTCTACCCTTAACTCTCACTATCGCTAAATTATTGGTCTGTTTCATTGGTACGACGGTGTTAGCGTTACCCTCGGACAGTATCGAAGAAATTATCATTCCCAAAGCCAACCAAGTGAAAAAATCCGGGGCGCAACGGTTTCTGCACTGGCGGGGACAATTAGTACCGACGTATCGATTAGGGGAACTGTTGGACTATCAGCGCCCCTTACCGGAAAGCTTGTCCGGTCAGGCGTTAAGTTCAGTGGCTGCACCAGAGACATGGCAATTACCGATGCTGGTATTGCGTCAGGATCAGCAGGTATTTGCTGTGGAAGTGGAGCGTCTGGTTACAGAACAAGAATTGGTGATTAAACCCTTTGGGGCGGCGATTTCTCCCCCTAGTTATACCTACGGCTGTACGATTTTGGGGGATGGGAGTGTAATTCCAGTGATTGATGGGATTGCGCTGTTGGAATTTGCCCATGAAGCAACGACGCCAACGGCGACGCCTGTACCGAAAGCGGCTTCAGACGAAACGGTTATCGGTTCAGGGGATGCAACTACTCTCAGCAGAACGGTGCAGGTACCGACAATTTTGATTGTCGATGATGCGGTGGCGTTGCGACAAACCCTGGCGTTAACCCTGGAACGAGCAGGTTTTCGGGTATTACAAGCGCGGGATGGGCGAGAGGCGATCGAGCAGTTGCAGCAAAGTGCATCGGTGCAGTTAGTGGTTTGTGATATTGAGATGCCGAATATGAATGGATTTGAGTTTCTCAGTCAACGGCGTCAAGATCCGCAATTGTCCAGCGTTCCCGTTGCTATGTTAACCTCTCGCAGCAGTCAAAAACATCGCTGGTTAGCGATGCAGTTGGGAGCGAGTGGGTATTTTACTAAGCCTTATTTGGAACAAGAGTTTGTTGGATCGCTGAA
>CAKZMA010000385.1 GCA_937127375.1 uncultured Coleofasciculus sp.
TGGAACAAACAGGACTTACGCAGCTACACCACATATCGTGTCAAAGGTGCGTTACGCTGCGCTCTCCCCACCCTACATATAGAGGCTTTTCGTAAGTCCTAACAAATTTAACCAAAGCGATTCGAGATCCCTCCTGCTATTGCCTATTGCCTATTGCCTATTCCCTTTTTCCACTATCATCAGAAAACGCGATGGCGAAGACAGCGCAACTACGAACTAACCTAAATTGACCTAGAAACTATCAACCGGATCAGCGTCTCGCAGTTTCTGCATCGCAATTACCCCAGAAATTAAACACATTAATGTGGTTAATCCCAGAACAAATATAGCACGGCTTAAGTTCATCGAAATCGGTAAAAGTGTCGCACGTTTGACTATGGTATAGAGACCTAAAGAAATAGCAATGCCGGGAATATAACCCAAACTGGCTAAAATTAAAGCTTCTTGAAAAACCACCTTCAATAAATAGTTGTGGGTATAACCGATCGCTTTTAGGGTAGCGTATTCTGCCAGGTGGTCTGAGACATCTGCATAAAGGATTTGGTAGACAATGACTGTGCCAACCGTAAATCCGACGATTGCACCCAGATCGAAAATAAACCCAATGGCTGTACTGGTGTTCCAATAGTTTTTTTCAAAGTCAATATAGTCTTGCTTGGAGAAAACTTTAACGCCATCAGTAAAATCCGCTTTTAAGTGGTTTAATACACGGTTTCGATTAGCATTAGGTTTCAGTTTGATTAAACCAATATCAATTAACCCGTCCGAGCGATTGTTAAAAACTCGTAAGAAGGTGTAGTCACTGAGGATTAAGTTGCCGTCAGTACCAAAAGATGTGCCGAGTTGGAATAACCCGCCAATTTTTAGGCGATGACCCCTGACTTCAGCAATGACGGTTTCTCCCTGATTAAATTCCTGGGCAATGGGTCCAAATTCGGGTCGAGAGGCTTGATCGAATAAGGCAACGTCTTCTCGTTTAATTTGATTAATATTATCTTGCACTCCAGGTAAATTTAAAACCTGATCTGTGGGATTGATACCAATTACAAAGATGAGACGGGCGCGACGAGTTTTGAGGTTTTTCCAGACGGCAAAATCGACATACACAGAACTCACTGACTCGACGCCAGCATAGCCTAAGGCTTTATATAAGTGGCGTTGGGAGAAGCTTTCCATGGCAATGGATGCTGTGGAAAGGGGACTGAGCAGGATAATGTCAGCCTCTAAACTCCGATGCAGGCGCACCGCACTATCAAAGAGGGCGTCCCGGAGTCCGAGTTGCAGAAACATTAACATGACAGCAAAGCCAATTCCCATGAGTGCGACGAAAAATCGCATCTTTTTATAGGTGAGTTGCAACCAAGGTAGAGGGATGTTCAGAATCATTCTCAATATCTGGAGCGTTGGGAAATGTCGGAACGACTTGATGAATGTGAAATTTCAGCAAAATTCTTAATCCAGCATGGCGGAATATGAAGATTGAGTAAAGCTGAGTATAAAGATGGCGTTAGATGTTTAGATTAGTTTTCCTAATCAATTGCTTCCGGATCAAATAGAAACAAAAACAATTAATTATAATTTATAGTCTGTCTCTGGGGAGAGAATTGTAATGTAAATTCATTTTTATTAACTTTTTGAAAATAAATGAGGTAATTTCGTAAAATCAAAAGCCCTTAATGTGAAGAATCGTAACATTTACACTTAATTTTTTTTTACCTATATAAATGTAGAGTAAAGTTAAGTTTATAAAGATTTGGTAAAGACGATTGTTTTTTCTTCAATTTATCTTTAAATAAACCCTATGGTTATTCAGCCTAGACGAAAACAATTCTGAATAAGTATTTTTACTTATCCCAAGGATATTTTATGTTGCAAACGTTAACAAAACCCAGAACCAATAGAATTCCTTCATTAAATTCTCTTCGCCAATCTATCTTTAGTATTGCCCCAGAGGAAGCGACATTTGCCCGTCGTGGGTTTCAATGTGATGATGCTCAAACCCAGGAACGGTTAGAGCGAGTGGGTCATACCTTTTTAGAAGGGTATCATCGCGCGATCGCATACAACGACTCTCACCTTCTTATTGCCCAACTCAACACGGTTTCCCCGGAATGGCGCGGGTTTGCCTTTGAAGGGGCGGCGATGGGTTTGGCGCTGCTGGATGGGCTAATTCCTGGGAAACGGAACCGCGTACAACGGTTTCTTGCTGATGCGGGGGCAGATCATACCTACATGGTACACGTTGGTGTCGGTTGGGCGATCGCCCGATTACCTTGGTTGAGGGATAATTATCTAGCTAAACTTGACCCGTTGCTGAGTTGGCTAGCCATTGACGGGTATGGCTTTCACCAAGGGTATTTTTACGGGCGAAATTTTGTTAACAGGATAGCCATTCCCCAAGGACTTTCCGGGTATGCTGGCAATGTATTTGACCAAGGCTTAGGTCGTAGTATGTGGTTTATCAATGGGGCAAATGTGACCCGCATTCCCCAAACCATTGAGAATTTCCCCCCAGTTAGACGCGCTGATTTGTGGAGTGGGATTGGGTTAGCTTGTACCTATGCAGGCGGCGTAGACAGTGAAGGGATTGCGGCGTTAAAGATAGCAGCGGGAGAGTATCAGCCGGAATTAGCTCAAGGCGCAGCATTTGCGGCAAAAGCGCGGTTACGGGCGAGGAATTTAACCGCCCATACGGAAATGGCTTGTCAGATTTTATGGGGAATATCGGCTGAAGCGGCGGCTGAGATTACAGATATCGCGCTTCAAGATTTACCAACAACTTCCCCAGCCAAATTGAAAGGAAAACAGGGAGACGAGTTACCCGCTTATGAAATCTGGCGGCGACGCATTCAAGCTCAATTTAGTTCGTTCGTAGTTGCGCTTTAGCGCCATAAAAACTTGAGCGCTGACTATAAACGCTTAAGTCAGTGATATTCAATATCAAACAGTGAATTTCAAATTATGAGACTTTTTAGCCGATTTCTTAAACGCCATATTAAACGCTTAGTGGCAATCGCGATAATTATCGGATTATTTGGTTTGACTCGCTTACCCGCATTGTCAGCAACGGAACGGACTATTTTAGCCTCTCACTTTAATTTCACCGCTTCGCCATTACCTGAATTAGCGGAATATCCCCGGAAATATATACGCTCCGTTCATCCCAGTTTAGAACGTCATTCCGGCTGGATTTCGGCTGTGGGTGCGGCGGTAGCACTGAATGATTTAGATGGGGATGGGTTATCCAATGATAGTTGTTATGTTGATCCGCGTATTGACCAAGCTATTATTGCTCCTGTACCGGGGACATCTCAACGGTATAAACCCTTTGAATTAGCGCCACGTTTAACTTACGATTCCTCAACCATGGCACCGATGGGGTGTTTGCCAGGGGATTTAAATGAAGATGGGGTGATGGATGTTCTGGTTTATTACTGGGGACGCACGCCGATTGCTTTTTTGAATACACAGACGCGCCCGGGAATGGGGTTACAAGGAGAAACTTATCGGCAACAGGAGATAGTTTCTACGGGTGAACGGTGGTATACGAATGCGGCGACGTTTGCCGATTTAGATGGGGATGGACATCAGGATTTGATTATTGGCAATTATTTCCAGGATGGGGCAGAAATTCTGAATCAGAAGGGTACGGGTGTGGAGGCGATGCAGCATTCTATGACTCGTGCTTATAACGGCGGAAAAAATCGAATTTTCCGTTGGGTAGGAGCTAGTTTAAGAGAGCAACCCACGGTTGATTTTGCCGAGGTTGAGGGCGTATTTGATCCGATTATTGCTCACGGTTGGACGTTAGGCGCAGGTGCAGCGGATTTGGATGGGGATATGTTGCCGGAACTCTATTTTGCTAATGATTTTGGTCCGGATCATTTGCTGCATAATCGTTCTCAGCCTGGGCAGTTGGCGTTTGTGGTTTTGGATGGTGAGAAGGGGTTGACGACGCCGAATTCTAAGGTATTAGGGCGTGATGGCTTTAAGGGGATGGGTGTGGATTTTGGCGATGTAAATCGGGATGGATTGCTGGATATTTATGTGAGTAATATTGCCGCCGAATATGCCTTAGAAGAAAGTCATTTTATGTTTACAAGTACGGGCGATACTGATAAAATGAAACAAGGCATTGCTCCCTACGTTGATCGCAGTGAACCCTTGGGTTTATCTCGCAGTGGTTGGGGTTGGGAAACTAAGTTTGGCGATTTTGATAATGATGGTAATTTAGAGGCACTTCAGGCGACAGGCTTTGCTAAAGGTGAGGTGAATCGTTGGCCCGAATTACATGAGTTGGCGATGGGAAATGACCAATTGTTGAGTCGTCCGAATAGTTGGTTTCGGTTGCAAGCTGGGGATGATTTAAGTGGGCATCAGCATAATCCGTTTTTTGTGCAAGCGGGGAATGGTCGTTATTATGATTTGGCAGAGGATTTGGGACTGGATCAACCTCAGGTGACGCGGGGTATTGCGACGGCTGATGTGGATGGGGATGGGGATTTGGATTTTGCGATCGCGAATCAATGGGAGAGGTCTTATTTCTATCGGAATCAGGGGGAAAAGGTAGGGGAGTTTTTGGGGTTGCAGTTGGTGCGAGAGATTCCGGGAATGATTGGGGGGAATTCTCCGGCAATTGGGGCGGCGGCGACGGTTTATTTACCGGATGGAAGGGAGTTGGTGGCGCAGGTGGATGGGGGGAATGGGCATTCTGGAGTACGGAGTCCAGAGTTGCATTTTGGGTTAGGAGATGTGGGTGAGAATACGGGGATTTCGGTTGAGTTGAAGTGGCGGGATGTTGGGGGTGATTTGCATGAGGAACGGTTGGTTTTATCACCGGGTTGGCATAAGGTTGTTTTGGGGGATTCGGCGGAAGTAATGGTTTAAGGATGAGTTTGTGATGAGTCAATGTCAGGTTTTTTTAACGCAGAGGTTCGCAGAGGTTGGCGCAGAGGTTCGCAGAGGTTTGGGGAGAAAAGGTCAGTTGGGTTATGGAGTAAATACGGATATTGTTTGATGATTCGGCTACCGGAAGACACCCGGAAAGTGACGCCCAAGGATGAGTTTGGAATGACTCGATATCAGAATGTAAGTCCTGAGATATTGCTGTCTGAGCCTGGGAATACTGGATTTTAGGTCTAGGAGTGTTAAGTCGTGTTTGTGTAAGTTTCAATTAGGAGTGTTGTTATGAGTTTTGTGGGTAAGACGGTATCGGTTTTCGGGGTTGTTGGGTTGAGCGCTTTGGCGACTTTGGGTGTTGTAGAGTCTGCTAGTGCTGTAACTGTAGGGGCAGGTTTTGATTTTTTTAAGACTGGAGATGGTGCTAAATTTACATTTGATAACTTTGGCGAAATTGAGTTTAAAGGAGTTCCTGTTGGTACGTTTGTTTTGCCGGATTCATCTGAGACAATTAATGTAGGAAATGCCGATACAATCGTCGAGCGAAAACAAGATGTGACTTTAGATAATGTTGGTGATTCCGGTATGACTGACATTGAAGTCAGGGTTCTCTCCTTGAAGAGTAAACAAAGTCTAATCCTTCCGGAAGGAGAGTTCAATATTTTTGCTGAACTCAATGAGGATGCACCATCAACAGGTAAGATGACTATAACCCTTGATAGTTTGGATGGGGATGTTGCAAACGGAACCTTTGATTCTGATTTTACCGTTAATTTCATGGCTTTGTTTGTACCAGTAGGTGGGACAAAGGAAGATGCTATAGAGTGTCCATTGGGAATCAATGGCTGTAACTTCTCGCAAGATCTTGGAGCTGACGGTGCAATGTGGAGTAGTGAAGCCCCATCATTAGCAGTAACTCCACCAGGCTTAGCTAATGACTTCTTTCCGATAGGTCTGATTCCACATCGAGGAATACATCCGACTATCATTGCAGATGTTCCCGAACCCTTAACTATCCTTGGTTCAGCCACGGCTCTGGGATTTGGCGCTTTGTTCAAGAAACAATCCTCAAGAAAGCGCAATAAAAAAGATTTTTCTTAATCTCATCAATTGAGGCGCTAAGTTACGGCTTTATGTAGGTAATTGGTAAAAAAATAAATAGCCTTTTTACCTACATGACGTTTAATCAGTTAGTCAGCAAGTAGCAATCAATTAAGTTGGGTTTAGAAACGTAGGCGCAGCCTTCTCGTACTCCAGAGGAGAACCCGAAGGGTAGAGTAAACTAACGCCATAGATAGTTAGCCTGTTGGGTTGAGCGAAGTCGAAACCCAACCGACAAAAACGTTTTGTGCTATCCCTGAGTGCGAGTGTCATCTGTTGTTTATGTAAAGTTAAATCAGGAGCATTGAATTATGAGTTTTATTGGTAAGACTGCATCGGTTTTTGGGATTGTCGGGTTGAGTGCTTTGGCGACTTTGGGTGTTGTAGAGTCTGCTGAAGCTGCAGGGGTTCGGCTAGGTTCTGACTATTTCCAAACTACTGATGGAACATTTTTTGATTTTGGAGGAAATATTGGCAAAATTGATTTTGAAGGTAATCCTCTTGGTACGTTTCAAGGAAATAATGTCGGACTAGCTGATACTATCGTTGAGCGAAAAGATGATGTTGCGCTCGATGTCGGTGATTCCGGAATGACTAATATTGAAGTGGTAGCTCTATCTTTGAAAAGCGTAAACTCTGTAAGCGTAAACTCTGTTGTATATGACATTTTTGTTGATCTAACAGAGGGTAAAAAGTCAACAGGAACGATGACTATTAATCATGAATATGAAGATACCAAGCCTATGCAGGGAACTTTTTCATCTTCCTTTGATGTGTTCTTTACTGCTATGTTTAAACCCGTAGGTGGAGGAGATGCTATACCGTGTCCAGTAGAAACCTGTGACTTCAAAAAAAGCTTTACAGCCTCTGGAGAATGGACTCATAAGTTTAAAGGTTTAACAAAAGTAGAATCTCCCCCTGCTACAGATCAAGCTGCCAATGTTCACCTAAATCCTCAAGCTGGCTTTGATGATTTCTTTGTAATTGGTCAGGTTACGCATGATGCGGACGACGGAACTCATGTTGTACTTCCCCCTGCGCCCGAACCTCTCACTATTCTTGGTTCAGCTACCGCTCTGGGATTTGGGGCATGCTTCAAGAAACAATCTTCAAAAAATCGTAATAAAAAAGATGTGTCTTAATTTCGTCAATTGAGGCGTTAAGCTACGGCGTCATGTAGGTAATTACGACAAAAATAAATGGTATTTTTATCTACATGGCATTTAATCAGAAAATTGTTGGCAACAATCAGGAGCATTAAGTTATGAGTTTTGT